>CAUQTR010000017.1:0-12276 GCA_963521045.1 uncultured Actinotalea sp. | reverse complement strand
CGCCGGGACGGTCCTCGTGCCTGCCGCAGGCAGCGCGGCCGGCCGCGCGGAGACCGTCGGCACCCTCGTCGCGGGCGCACCGGCGACGTTCGCGGTGCTGCCGCTGCCCGACGGGGCGCTGCGCCCCCTCGAGAGCCTCGTCTGGTACCCGGACGGGACGCTGGCGTCGGTCGTCGACGGCGTCCTCGTCGGGGACGGCTCGTCCTCGGCCCGGCACGAACCGACCACACGGGTGCCGCGGAGCGTGGACAGCCCGTACCTCGGCACGTGGACGGACGAGCGGGCCGACGTCGTCCAGGAGCTGACCGAGGACGGCCGCTACGACGAGACCCGCGGCGGTCGTCGCCACGCGTACGAGGGGGACTTCTGGGTCGCGGGCCATCGCATCGTCTACCGGGACGATCTCGGCTTCTGGGCCTACGGCCGGTTCGACGACGGCGTGCTGGTCCACGTCGACTTCAGGTTCCACCGCTGACGCGGCTCCCGGCGAGGGGTCCAGGATCTGGGACGAGGGTTGGTCTCCCGTGAGACGGCTGCCAGGCTCCCCGCATGGGACCCGTCCGACAGACCGCCGTGCCGCGCGAGCTCGCCGGCATGCGAATGTGTCGGGCCGTGCCGGCCGCGACCTGCTGTCGCTGACCCTCGGCGCCTGACGCGCTCCGCGTCACGCGACTGACGTCCCGCCGGCCGGCCCCGTCCGCCTGGCGTCTTCCGCACGCACCCGTTCGCCGCCGGCCGCACCTGCGCCGAGGCCCACCGGGCTCACGCCGCGGACATCCCTGCGCGCGCTCCCGGCGCGCCACCCAGCACCCTCCTCGTCCGAGGAGGTCGATCTGCGGCACCTGGCCGCGCCCACCACCACCCCGGAGGTCCACATGACCGGCATCGGCTACGACGCAGCCGTCGCGAAGTACCGTCCCGTCTTCGAGCGCATCGCCGAGCGCGCGCTCGACGCGGAGCTCACCCGCACGCTCCCGTTCGAGCAGATCGGCTGGCTGCGCGACGCCGGCTTCGGCGCGGTGCGCATCCCCGTCGAGCTCGGCGGCGACGGGCTGGACTGGCCGGACGTCACCCGCCTGCTCATCGAGCTGGCCGCGGCGGACAGCAACATCCCCCAGGCGCTGCGCGGGCACTTCGCCCTCGTCGAGGACCAGCTCTACCACCACCCCCGGGAGGACCGGAGCGCCTGGCTCGCGCGGTTCGCCGCAGGGGCGCTCGCCGGCAACGCGTGGACGGAGCCCGGCGCGGGCGGCGTCGCGACCGTGCTCGAGGAGGCCGGTGACGCGTTCACGCTGACCGGGCGCAAGTACTACTCGACCGGCTCCATCTACGCCGACTGGATCGACGCCGTCGCCAAGCGCCCCGACGGGTCCGACGTCGCCGTGATCGTCGACGCGCGGCAGGAGGGCGTGACGGTCCTCGACGACTGGGACGGCTTCGGCCAGCGGCTCACCGGCACGGGCACCACGGTGTTCGAGGGTGCACGGGTCGAGGCGGGCGCGGTGTTCGAGTTCGAGACGCGCTTCCCGTACCAGACCGCGCTCTACCAGCACTTCCACCTCGCGACGCTCGCCGGGATCGGCCAGGCCGTCGAGCGCGAGGCCGCCGAGCAGGTCCGCGAGCGCACGCGGGCGTTCACCCACAACAACGCTGCACTCGTGCGGCACGACCCGCAGGCGCTCGCCGTCGTCGGCGAGATCGGCGCCCGGGCGTACGTCGCGGAGGCGACGGCGCTGCAGGTCGCGGAGGTGATCGAGGCGGCCTACGCGGCCCGCGACCTCGACGACCGGGGCGAGGAGCACGCGGTGAACGTCCGCGCCGAGCTGGAGTCGGCGCGCGGCCAGGTGGTGCTCAGCACCCTCGTGCCGCAGGCCGCCGCGTCGATCTTCGACGCGCTCGGTGCGTCGTCGACGAGCAGTGCGAAGGCGCTGGACCGCCACTGGCGCAACGCCCGCACGATCGCGACGCACAACCCGTGGAACCTCAAGGCGAAGGTCATCGGCGACTGGCTGGTCAACGGCACGGAGCCGGTCTTCGTCTGGGGCATCGGCGTCCAGCCCGCCCGGGACGACACCACGACGCAGCAGCCCGCACCGGCGACGGCCTAGGCGACCAGACCCGCCGTTGCCGCGGCGGACGACACGCACGACCCCGGCGCACCCATCGCGCCCCGACCAGGGAGAACCCATGACCGTCCTCGACACCCGCACCGCGCGAGTCACCCCGCTCGAGCCCGCCGAGCTCGACCCCGTCGCCCTCGGCCTGCCACCGACCAACCGCGACCTCATCCCGCCGCTGCCCGCGCACTGGGCGTCCCTCGACCTCCGCGAGATCCTCAGCCGCCCGGCCGCGTTCCTGTCCGTCAGCCAGTCGAACTCGCTCTACCGCCCCGGCGGCGTGCAGTACGCCGAGGGCCACGCGTTCCGCGGGAGCCTGCCCGCGACCGTCCGGGCCGTGCAGGCGGCCCGCCGTGCGCCGAACTTCGTGTCGTTCAACTGGATCGGGTACTCGGTGTTCCGCCAGGACTACCCGCAGTCCGTGTTCGACCGGGCCCAGTACGACTCGTGGACCGGCGCGATCGACGCCACCCCCGAGCAGGTCGCCTGGGACGACGCGCTCGTCGACGACCTGCGCGACCTCGTCGAGCCCGGTGACAACGAGCTGTACGAGAAGGCGCTCCAGACGGCGTTCGTCGGCACCGACCTCCCCCTGGAGCTCGCCCGCAAGCGGGTCGAGGTGGTCGTCATCACCGGCATCCACCTGGACTGGTGCATCGAGGGCAACGCCCGCGCGGCGCGTGACCACGGCCTCCTGCCCATCGTCATCGGCGACGCCACCGGCGCGCAGCGCCCCGACCAGGAGGCCGCGGCGTTCGAGCGCATCACGAACTTCTTCGCGCCCGTCATCTCCTCGGAGACCTTCGCCGGGCTGGCGAGCCGCTGATGGGCAACGTCGGTCTGCTCCTCGTGGGCGTCGTGCTCTTCGTCAACGGCCTGTCGACGCTCGGCGTCGTGCCGGCCCGCAGCGCCGCGCCGCTGAACTTCTTCGTCGGGACCGCGCAGATCGTCCTGCCGACACTGGTGCTGGTGCTGCACGGCACCGAGCCGGGCGTGCTCCAGGCCACCTGGCCGAGCTACCTGTTCGGCATCACGTACCTGTGGTTCGGGTTCCAGACCGTGCACGGCATCGAGCCCCAGGGCTTCGGCTGGTACAGCCTGTTCGTGGCCGGGATCGCGGCCTACTACGCCGTGACGTCCGTGGCGACCGACCCCGTGTTCGCCGTCATCTGGGCCACCTGGGCGACGATGTGGGCACTGTTCTTCGTGCTGCTGGGCCTCGGCCGCACCACGGCGGGCGGCCTCGACCTGGGCCGGTTCACCGGGTGGTTCCTCGTCCTGCTCGGCATCCCGACGTGCACGGTCCCGGCGCTCTTCCTCCTGGACGGCCGCTGGACGACGTCGCCGGTGGCCGGGCTGGCCGCGTTCGGTGGCCTCGCCGCGGCGAGCGTGGCGTCGGCGGCTCTCGCGCGTCGCGGCGTCCGGTCGCCGACGGACCAGGCACCCGCGGTGGAGGGTGCTGCGCGCTCGACGCCGACGACGGCGGACCCGGTCTCCGTGGGCGTCTGACAGCCCCGCGGGGGACGGACGACATGGGCCGAAGGGCCGCTGCCGGGCGGGCGCTCATCGATCCATCTCGACGCGTGCCCACGGCGTCCGTGGCCGTCATAGGAGGTATTACTTTCTGTGACCCTCGGTTGACACACGTCTCCGGGGCTCGTCGAACGAAGGGTTGTGCACATTTCCGCTCTCGAGCGTCAGCAGATCGAGGCCATCGTCACCCGTCTCAGCACCCGCCCGGCGCAGTCGTTCGGCGCCACGCTGGCCGCGTGGGCGCACCAGGCCAAGAACTGACCGACGCGACCGCCGGGAGCCGGGGGGCTCCCGGCGGTCGCCGTGCCAACCGAAGGGTCGTCCGTGGACTTCGTCACGTCTGCAGCCCGCTGGCTCCGCACGCTGGAGCCCGACTCCGTCGCGCCCGGCTTCGTCGAGCGTCTCGGCGTCGCAGCCGCCCGAGGGCGCACCGACGGCCCGCGCTCGATCGCTGCGCCGTACTACCTGACCGACCTCGGAGTGCGACGGTTCGACGACCCGTCCGTGTTCCTGACGGCGCACCTCGCACTGCTGGGCACCGAGCACCGCTCGGACCCCCGGGATGACGCCGATCTCCTCGCCGCGACGCCGATCGACGAGCTGGGGGCCGTGCTCGACGCATTCGTCCTGCTCACCGGGGACTACGACACCGCGCACCGAGTCGTGGCCGCGCGGTTCGACGAGCTCCTCACCCGCCGCAGCGCGGGCCTGCTGGTGCAGGTCGGCGTGCTCTTCGCCGCCATGGGTGACGAGCGCGTCCGCCCCGCCCTCCAGCGGGCCGCCGAGGTCGCCCTGCACCCCACGGACCGGTTCATGGCGCTGCACCGACTGGCAGCAGCCGAGATCAAGCGGTTCGCACGCCCCGAGGAGGGGCTGCGCCTCCTGCAGGAGCTCGACGAGCAGATCGACGCCGCACAGGGCGCCGGCGTGCTGTCCGCGGGCGACCGGGAGGCGCTGCTCTCCGTGACCGCGAACCTGCGCGCGCTCGCACTCCTGCGCACGCGACCGGGCGACGTCCGGGCGGAGATCGTCCGCTCGCGCAGCCTGCACACGCTCGACGACCTCCACGAGGTCGTCGTCGGCGAGGCCTCGCGGTACGGGGCGCAGGAGCGCATCAACCTCGCCCAGGTGCTCTCGGGCGATGGCGAGGACGACGCCGCCGTCGAGGTGCTCGAGGACAACGTCGCCTACTGCCGGACGCACAGCCTGGACTACGTCGGCGAGGCGCTCACGGCGCTCGCGTACGGCCAGCTCCGTGCCGCGAGGTTCGCGGACGCCGCGACGAACGCGGCGCTCGCCGCCGAGCGCATCGCGTTCGAGGCCAGCCCGGCGCGACTGCGCGTGGCGCGCGAGATCCAGGTCGCCGCATACTTCAGCGCCGACGACATCGAGTCGGCGACGTCGGCACTCCGGGCGATGGAGGGCGACCCCCTGGGGCTGCTGCTGTCCCGTCCGCATCTGGTAGGGAGCGAGTCGCGATGACGGAGCCCGTCCTCCTCGCGGAGGGTCTACGCCGCGAGTTCGGCGCCCGTGTGGCGGTGGACGACGTGTCGGTCCGCATCGAGCCCGGGCAGATCGTCTGCGTCCTCGGGCCGAACGGTGCGGGCAAGACGACCACGGTCCGCATGTGCGCGACGCTGCTCACCCCGACCGCCGGGACGGTCCGCGTGGACGGCGTCGACGCCGTCGCGAACCCGCGCGCGGCACGTCGGCGGACGGGCCTCGTGCTCGGCGGCGACGCCGGCTTCTACACGCGGGCGACCGCCCGCAAGAACCTCCTGTTCTTCGCCGACGTCGCGGGCGTGAGCACCGCAGAACGTCACGCGCGCGTCGCGTCGGCGCTCGAGGCCGTCGCTCTCGCAGACCGGGCCGACGAGCCGGTGCGCACCTACTCGCGCGGCATGCGACAGCGCCTGCACATCGCGCGGGCGCTGCTCGGCCGGCCACGTCTGCTCCTGCTCGACGAACCCACGAGCGGGCTCGACCCGCAGGTGGCCGCCGAGACGCGCACCCTCGTCCGCTCCCTGGCGGACGCTGGCGCCGGGATCCTGCTGACGAGTCACCACATGGCCGAGGTCGAGCAGCTGGCCGACCACGTGCAGGTCATCGCGGACGGTCGCGAGATCGCGCGCGGCTCGGTGCCGGAGATCGCCACCGCGTCGGGTGCAGCCTGGGTGACGACGTTCACGACGGAGCACGCGCCGGCAGAGCTGCAGGACTCACTGGCCGGCCTGGCCGGACCGCTCGACGTGTCGGACGACGCCGGGCGCTGGCTCGTGCGGGTGACGTGGCGCGACGCCCCGCACGAGGACCTCGTCGAGTCGTGGTTCCGGTCGGCCGCCGGTCGTGTGCCCGTCGACCTGGTGACGCGGCCTGCGACGCTCGAGGAGAGCTACCTCGCCCTGGTCGGTGCGACCGCGTGAGCGACCTCCGCATGTGGTGGTTCCACACCGAGCAGTTCGCGCGGAACGGCTACTTCGTCCAGCTGCTCCTCACGTCGACCCTCGGGCTCGTCGCCCTCCAGGCCCTCGCCGCGCGGGCGCCGGGCGCGCAGGACACCGACCTCGGGTGGCTGCGGGCCGGCATGGTCGGGACCTGGACGGTGTGCACGGTCGCCGCGGGCATGATCGGCTACCAGCGCTTCCAGGGTGCGCTCGTGCACCTCATGCGCTCGCCCCTGCCGACGTACCGCACGCTGCTCCCTGTGGTCGGAGCGGCGTCCGTGTTCGGGCTCGCAGCCCTGCCCCTCGCCGCGATCGCCTCGTGGGCGACGGGCCAGCCGGTCGCGCTCGGCCCGTTGCTGCCGACGATCGGCGCCGCCGCCGCGTTCTGGCTCGCGTGCCTGTCGGTGTCCGCGGTCGTCGGGATGCTGTTCGTCCTCACCCCGAACGCCATGACCTACGAGGGACTGCTCGCCGTGCCGCTGGTGCTCGCGAGCGGCGTCTTCGGCACTCCGTCGGGCGTCCCCGACCTGCTCGTGGCGGTCACGCACGTGCTCCCCACCCGGAGCGGCGTCGAGGTCCTCCAGCAGGCGGTGCACGGCTCGGGCCCCGGCCCGCTCCTCGTGCTCGAGTGCCTTCTCGTCTCGGCCGCCTGGCTCCTGGTCGCGCGATGGTCTGCGGACGTCGTCGCCCGCAGAGCGACCGCCGCCGGCACCCTGGAGGTGGTGTGATGCGGACCGACGGTCGATGGGCGACGTCGGTGACGGTGGCCGCCGTGTCCAACCCGGCACTGACCAACACCGCGACCGCGGTGACGTCGCTGGTCCTCACGCCACTGCTCGAGGTCCTGCTCCTCGTCGCCGTGAGCGCGTCGGTCGGCTCCTCCGATCTCCGGGACACCGCCTACGCGGGGATCCTGGTCGCGTTCGGACTCACCGTGCTGACCGGCGCGGTCGAGCAGGTGACCCGCGACCGCCGCCTCGGCGTCCTGCAGGAGGTGATCGGTCACGGCCTCACGAACGCGCCGTACTGGGCGGGCAAGCTCGTCGTCCCCGTCACGCTCGGCGTCGTCCCTGCCCTGGCCGGGGCAGCCGTGGTGTTCTGGCTGGACCCGTCCCACGACGCCCAGGCGCTCGAGCGCGTCCTGCTCCTCATCCCGCTGGCCGCCCTGTCCGGGGGCCTCGTCGGGTTGACTGCCGCGATCGCCTCGCTCGCCCGCACGGACCCCTACATCGTGTCGAACAGCGCGCACGGCGTGCTGCTCATCACGGCCGGCGTCGTGCTTCCGCTGAGCCTCTACCCGCAGTGGCTCGCGTGGGTCGCCCTCGCCCTGCCGTTCACCGCCGCGGTCGAGGCGGTCCGGGCCGAGTCCGGCGTCGCGCTGCTGGTCCTGCGCGAGATCGGGGTCGCGCTCGCCTGGTTCAGCATCAGCCTCCTGATCGGGCGCCGTGTGCTGGCCGCGCTCCGGTCCGGGCGGCGCACGGAGGAGGTCTGGTGAGCACGGACGAGACGGTGGACCTGAGCTCGCTGGGCTGGGACCCACGGCTGCAGGCGCAGGTGGCGTCGGTCGCGCCCGACCTCCCTGCGGCACGCGTGATGCGCAGCGACGGCTCCCGCGCGGTCGTCCTCGGGCCCTCCGGCCGCCACGGGGTGCCCGGGCACGGGCTCGTCGTCGGGGACTGGGTGCTCCTCGACGGCGACCGCGTCCTCCCCCTGGAACGGCGCACCGCTCTCGCCCGCAAGGCGAGCGGGACGCGGTCCGACGAGCAAGTCCTCGCGGCGAACGTCGACGTGGTGGTGGTCGTCGAGCCTCTCGACGTGTCCCCCAACCTGCGCCGGATCGAGCGGATGCTGGCGCTCGCGTGGTCGTCCGGCGCCGTGCCGATCGTGGTGCTGACGAAGACCGACCTGGCCGACAGCTCCACGCTGCCGTCCGTGCGCACCGTCGCCCGAGGGGTGGAGGTCGTAGCCGTCAGCGCGGTCAGCGGCGACGGCCTCGATGCCCTGCGCGACGTCATGCACGGCACGTCGACGTTCGTGCTCCTCGGTCCATCCGGGGCCGGCAAGTCGACCCTGGTGAACACGCTGGCCGGCCAGGAGGTTCTCGCAGTCGGCGAGGTTCGGGGCGACGGACGCGGACGGCACACCACCACCCGCCGGGAGCTCGTGGCCGTTCCTGGCGTGGGCCTGCTCATCGACACGCCGGGGATCCGCGCGGTGGGGATGACAGCGGCACAGGAGGGCGTCGACCGCTCGTTCGACGACGTCGTCGAACTCGCCGGCACGTGCCGGTTCGTCGACTGCTCACACCGGTCCGAGCCGGGGTGCGCGGTCCGTGCAGCCGTCGACGCGGGGACGCTCGACGAACGTCGGCTCGAGAACTACCAGCGGCTGCAGCGGGAGGTGGCGCACCAGGCGGCGCGGCGCCAGACGCACGACCGGGACGAGGAGCGACGGGACACGAAGGGCCGCCGCACCGCGAAGCGCACCGTGATGCGAGCCAAGGGTCGCTGAGGCCCGGCGCCCCTCGGCCGACGCGATCCACGACGAGGAACCGCCCGACCACGCGTCCGGGCCCGGGCGAGCAGACTGAGCCCGTGGAGTTCACCTACCGCACCCGGGCGCCGAGCACTCGCCTCGACCGGTTCGTCGAGGTGCTCTGGTATGCCCGTGGCACGATCGGCTACCGCCGCGAGCGCATCGCGCCGACCGGTTCCTGCGTCGCCGTCGTCGTCCTCGGCGCTCCGATCATCGAGACCCCGACGACGACGGGCGTCCCGCTCCTCGCGTCCGAGGGCTTCGTCATCGGCCCACATGACGGGCCGGTGATCAACGAGCCATCCGGGGAGACGCACGCCGTGGGCGTGGTGCTGACGCCGATCGGCTGCCGCGCCGTGCTGGGGCTCGACCCGGCGACGCTGCGGGGGGACGTCGTGGACCTGCTCGCCGTATGGCCGCCTGCCCGTCCCCTGCGGGCAGCACTCCTGCGGACGTCCGACCCCGAGGCGATGCTCGCCATCGTCGATGCAGCGCTCGAGGAGCAGCTGGACGACGCCAGCCCCTGTGTCGACCTGTGCAGTCGGGCTCTCGCCATGCTCGACGCTGAGCCCACGGTCGAGATCGGGGTCCTGGCCCGGAAGCTCGGCGTCTCGCACGGGCACCTCGACCGGGAGTTCGTGCGGACGGTCGGCCTCACACCGCGCTCGCTCGCGAGGGTCCTCCGGCTCCGGCGTGTGCTGGCGGCGGTCGACGTCTTCGGCGAGATCAGCTGGACGCGCGTCGCCGCCGACTGGGGCTGGTTCGACCAGAGCCATTTCATCCGCGACTTCCGGCGGCACACCGGGGTGACGCCGTCCGAGTACGTGCGAGCGCAGCGAGCCGAGTTCGGGACGGACGACGCGGTGCCCGGGTTCATCCCGGACAGGTGAAGTTCGTCCAAGCCGGCCGCCGGGCGTCGTCGTAGGCTCGCGCGATGGCAGACCCTGAGCAGGCCGTGGCGACCCAGCTGCGCAACATCGAGCGCGACACCGGACGGTCGGTCGCGGAGTGGGCCGACGTCGTGCGCTCCGCCGGGCTGGATCGGCACGGTTAGATCCTCGCCTTCCTCAAGGCTGAGCACGGCCTGACCCACGGGAACGCCAACGCCCTGGCGGGCGCCATCAGGGCGCTGGAGACGGGGCCGGTGAGCGACGACGACCTCCTCGCGCGGCAGTACGCCGGGCCGAAAGCCGCCCTGCGCCCGACCTACGACGAGATCGTCACCATCGCCCGGGCGCTCGGCGACGACGTCGTGGTATCGGTCAAGAAGACCGGAGTCAGCCTCCGTCGGCGCAAGCAGTTCGCCCTGGTGGAGGCAGCCTCCAACCGTCGCGTCCGCCTGGGTCTGAACCTCGCCGGGACGCCGGCGACCGAGCGTCTGCGGGCTGTGACCGGTATGTGCACGCACTCCGTCGACGTCGCCGACGCAGACGACGTCGACGACGAGGTCGTGACCTGGCTGCGCCTGGCGTACGACCGGGCGGGCTGACGACGCGAGGCGTTGGCGCCGGGGATCCTCGACCCGGCCGGCGCCCGGAACGCACGAAAGGCCGCAACCAGCGTTGCTGCTGGTCACGGCCTTGGTGCTCGCTGTCTCAACGAGTGTCCGGAGGGGGACTTGAACCCCCACGCCCGTTAAGGGCACTAGCACCTCAAGCTAGCGCGTCTGCCATTCCGCCACCCGGACAGGGTGACTCTCGAGGCCCTAGAGGCCCCTCGAGTGCGGCAGCAAAGATAGCACGGTGCGTCGGCGCCGGATGACCGGGCCGGGGCCACTCGGCTGCGGCACACTGAGCCCGACGAGGCCGCGGGCGTCGTCCGACCAGGAGGTGCGATGACCGACCAGGACGAGTCGACGGGCGCGATCGAGACCGACCGTCCGAAGATCTCGATGCGGCACCTCGCGGGCGCCGGCCCGGCGGCGAAGCGGGTCGCCGGCGCGCGCCGCAACCCCAACGTGGTCGGCTACGACGAGACCGCGCCGCACTGGCTGCGCGTCGTCGCGGGCTGGTCCTGGCGCGTGCTCGTGGTCGTCGCCGCGGTGGCGCTCGTGTTCTGGGCGACGTCGCGCGTGCTGCTGGTCTTCATCGCCGTCTTCCTCGCGCTGGTCTTCACGGCGGTGCTGCGGCCGATCGTCGACCTCCTCGACAAGTTCATGCCCCGAGGGCTCGCGACGGCGCTGTCGATCCTCGGCTCGATCCTCGTCATCGCCGGCCTGTTCGCGTACGTCGGGCTGTCGGTCGCCGGCCAGTGGGAGTCGCTTGGCGAGCAGTTCAACTCGGGCATCGGGACGATCCTGTCCTACCTCGAGGACAGCCCCCTGCACCTCACGGTCACGACGGACGACGTCCAGACCTGGATCGCCTCGGGCCAGGAGTGGCTGCAGCAGAACAGCAGCGCCGTGGCGAGCCAGGCGCTGACGAGTGTCGGGTCCGTCGCGCAGGTGTTCGCGGCGCTCGCGCTCGCGACCTTCTGCACCGTCTTCTTCGTCACGCGCGGCACCGAGATGTGGACGTGGTTCCTCAACCAGCTGCCGATGCGCAACCGGGAGTCGTGGCACGTCGGCGGCGGCGTCGCCTGGTACACGTTCTCCGGCTACACGCGCGGCACGTTCCTCGTCGCCGCGGCCGACGGCATCCTCGCGGTGATCATCCTGCTCGCGCTGCAGGTGCCGCTCGCGGCACCGCTCGCGGTCCTCGTGTTCATCGGTGCGTTCATCCCGCTCATCGGCGCCCCGCTCGCGATGGTCGTCGCGATGGTCGTCGCGCTCGCCGCGAACGGGATCGTCAACGCGGTCATCGTGGGCATCGGCATCGCGCTCATCGGGCAGTTCGAGGGGCACATCCTCACGCCGCTCGTCATGGGCAAGCAGGTCTCGCTGCACCCGGTCGCCGTCGCCCTCGGGGTGACGTCGGGCACGCTCGTGGCGGGCATCCTGGGCGCCGTCATCTCCGTGCCGCTGATCGCGGTGGCGTGGGCCGTGTTCGCGCGGCTGCGGCACCTCGACCCGCCGACGGACTTCACCAACGACGAGGACGACGAGGAGCCACCACCGGAGAACGAGCGGATCGCCGACGGCGAACCGGTCGGGGACCCGGCCCGCTGAGCCTGCGCCGCCGCGGCGACTACGGACGCTCTCCGCGACGCGCCATGCCGGCCCGGTCACTGGAAGTCGCGCGACGCCGTGGGGATGCGCAGCGACAGCGGAGCGAGGTGCTCGGCGAGCAGGTTCGTCGCGCCGTCCGCGCGCTCGAGCCGCCCGCGCACCACGAGGGCGGCCGAGGTGCGCGCGATCGTCCGGAAGCGGCTCCACAGGCCCGACGTGCAGATGACGTTGAGCAGCCCCGTCTCGTCCTCGAGGGACAGGAACGTCACGCCGCGCGCGGTGCCCGGTCGCTGCCGGTGGGTCACGACGCCGGCGACGGCGACCCGGCGCCCCGGCTCGTGCTCGAACGCGTCGGCGACCGTGATGACGCCCGCCGCGACCAGGCCGTCGCGCACGTACTGGGTCGGGTAGGAGTCGACCGACACCCCCGTCGCCCACACGTCCGCCACGGCCGTCTCGACCTGGCTCATGCCCGGCAGGGTCGGGGCCTCGACCCCCACGGCGACGCCGGGCAGCGTGTCGGGGCCCTCCTGCGCGAGCG
>CAUQTR010000016.1:0-12286 GCA_963521045.1 uncultured Actinotalea sp. | reverse complement strand
GCGCTGCACCGCGTGCCGGGGTTGCCGGCGCCGCGGCTGACGCGCTACGCGCTCAGCCACCTCGTGCACGAGCGGACGTACGACCTCACGACCCTGCGCGAGCGGCTCGGCGTCAACCCCGTCCCGACGTCGTTCCGGGGCGCCGCGCACTGGTGACCTGACGACCCGGCACGTCGCCCCCCGCGGCCCGTCCGGATGCGCCGGCTGCGACGCGGGTCCACGCTGGCCTCGTCGGGAGTGCACGACGGGTGACGAGGGGGTCGCTCATGCCGAGGGGACGACGCGTGCCGCGCCGCCGTCGCGCGGTCGCGGTCGGGGCCGCGCTCGCGGTGACCCTGCCGCTGGCCGCGTGCGCGGGCGACGACGGACGCACCGAGATCACGTTCTTCCAGTTCAAGGGCGAGGCCGTCGCCTTCTTCGAGGAGATCACCGCACGGTTCGAGGCGGAGAACCCGGACATCGACGTCATCGTGCAGAACGTGCCGGACGCCGAGACCGCGCTGCGCACCCGCCTCGTGAAGAACGACATGCCGGACGTGCTGACGCTCAACGGCAACGGGACCTTCGGCGAGCTCGCGTCCGCGGGTGTGTTCGCGGACTTCGCGGGTGACCCGGTGCTCGACGACGTCAAGGAGGGCTACGTCGACGTCGTGCGGGAGCTGGGCGCCGGGTCCGAGGGCGAGGTCAACGGCGTCCCGTTCGCGGCGAACGCGTCGGGCGTGCTCTACAACGTCGAGCTGTTCGAGCAGCACGGGGTCGAGGTGCCGGGGACGTTCGACGAGCTGGTCGCGGCGGCCGAGACCTTCGAGGCGGCGGGCGTGCTGCCGTTCTACGGGATGCTCGGCGACGCGTGGACGGCGCAGTCGCCCATGGCGCCGCTCACGGCCCAGGGCGCGCCCGAGGGCTTCTTCGAGGCGCGCTTCGCCGACGAGACGACCTTCGCCGAGGGCTGGCGCGAGCCCATCGAGCGTCTGGGCACGCTCTTCGAGTTCACCCAGCCCGACGCCGGTGCGGTCGGCTACCAGGACGGCACCCGGGCCTTCGCCGAGGGGGAGTGCGCGATGCTCCTCATCGGCAGCTACGCGGTTCCGCAGATCCGCTCGTTCGAGCCGGGGTTCACCGTCGGCAGCTTCGCGCTGCCGGGGACGGACGACCCGGCGGACACGACCCTCGTCTCGGGCGTCGACGTGCTCCTGACGACCGGGGCTGCCGGCGCCCATCCCGAGGAGGCGCAGCGGTTCATCGAGTTCCTCATGCAGCCCGACGTCGTCCAGGAGTACGCCGAGCAGCAGGTCGCCATCCCGGTGCTCGAGGGCTCCGTCAACGACGACCCGGCGCTGGCCGGCATCCAGCCCTACATCGACGAGGAGCGGCTCGTGGGCTTCACCGACCACCAGTTCATCCCCGCCATCCCCCTGGGGCCGCTGCTCCAGGAGTACCTCACCGACGGCGACCTCGAGGGCTTCCTCACCAGCCTCGACGAGAGCTGGGACCAGGTGGCGCAGCGGCGCACGTGGGGGCTCGGGGCGGTGGAGTCGTGAGCACCGAGACCCGCCCGGTGGACCGGGCGACCGATGACGCCCCGCCGCGCCGGACGCTCGCCGCACGCGGCGCGAACCGCACGTTCGTCTGGATGGTCCTGCCGGCGTTCGTCCTGTTCTTCGTGTTCCACACCGCACCGGTGCTCCAGGGCGTGTTCTTCAGCTTCACCGACTCGCCGGGCTACGGCGAGTGGGCGTCGGTCGGCCTGTCCAACTACGCCGCGCTGGTCGGCGACGAGCGCGTGCGCCACGCGTACCTCTTCACGGCGCAGTTCGCGATCGTCGCGACGGTCCTCACCAACGTCATCGCGCTCTCGATCGCCGTCGCGCTCAACGGGCGGATCCGGTTCAAGACGGCGTTGCGGGGGATCTACTTCATCCCCAACGTGCTCGCGATCCTCGTCATCGGGTACGTGTTCCAGTACCTGTTCACGTTCTCGATCCCGGCGATGGCGCAGGCGCTGGGCGTGGAGCGGCTGTCGACCTCGATCCTCGCGGACGAGGGGCTCGCGTGGATCGCCATCGTCATCCTCGCGGTGTGGCAGGGGACGGCGTTCAGCATCATCCTCTACCTGGCCGGCCTGCAGACCGTCCCGCCCGAGCTCTACGAGGCGGCATCGCTCGACGGCGCGAGCGCGTGGCAGCGGTTCGCGCGCATCACGTTCCCGATGATCGCGTCGTTCTTCACCATCAACATGGTGCTCTCGCTCAAGGGCTACCTGCAGGTCTTCGACCACATCTGGGCGCTGACGGCGGGCGGCCCCGGCACGGCGACCGAGTCGGTGGGTCTGCTCATCTACCGCGGCGGCTTCCAGGGCGGGGAGTACGGCTACCAGCTCGCGAACGCCGTCGTCTTCATGATCGTGATCATCGCGTTCGCGCTGTTCCAGCTCCGCGTGCTCCAGAGCCGGGAGGTGTCCGCATGAGCGCATCGACATCGGGACCCCGCATCGTCGAGCCGAGCGTCGCCGCGCCACCGGGCCGGCCGGGCACGGGGGAGGGCCTGCCGCCGGACGGCCCGGACGTCCCGGGCACCCGCTCGCGCCGCACGAAGCGCCGGCGCCCGAACCACGAGGAGCGGCCGAACTGGTGGCTCACCGGGCTCATGCTCTTCCTCGCCCTGAGCGTCTTCGTACCGCTCTACTTCGCGGTCGTCACAGCGCTCAAGACGCCGGACCAGCTCACCGGCGCAGGCTTCGACCTGCCGACCACGGTGCGCTGGGAGAACTTCGCGGACGCGTGGCGGCTCACGGACTTCCCGCGCAGCGCCCTCAACAGCGCCCTCATCACGGTCGGCGCCGTCATCCTGACGCTGCTGACCAACTCGATGGTCGCCTACGCGATCGCCCGCAACATGCACCGGCGGGTGTTCAAGGGGCTCTTCTACTACTTCATCTCGGCACTGTTCGTGCCGTTCCCGATCCTCATGCTCCCGGTCGCGAAGCAGACGGCGCTCATGGGGCTCGACAACCAGCTGGGCCTCGTCCTGCTCTACACGGTGTACGGGCTGTCGTTCAACGTGTTCGTGTTCGTCGCGTACATCAACTCGATCCCGCGCGAGCTCGAGGAGGCCGCGACGATGGACGGCGCGAGCACCTGGACGACGTTCTGGAAGGTGATCTTCCCGCTGCTCGCGCCCATGAACGCGACCGTCGGGATCCTCACCTGCCTGTGGGCGTGGAACGACTTCCTGCTGCCGCTCGTCATCGTCTCCGACCCGCGTGCGGCGACCCTGCCGCTGCAGCAGTACGTGTTCCAGGGGCAGTTCAGCACCAACTACCCGGTCGCATTCGCGTCGTACCTCATGGCGATGATCCCGCTCCTGCTCGTCTACGTCGTCGCCCAGCGGTGGGTCATCTCGGGCGTGACCCGCGGAGCGATCAAGTAGGGCCCGACGCCGTCGCGCCGGTGCGACGACCCGGCGCGTCATCCGGTAGGAAGGCCGCATGGGCACCGTGCACCCGGCGATCGACGAGCGTCTCGCCGCCTTCCTCGTGGCGCAGCCGGTCTACTTCGTCGCGACCGCGCCGCTCGCCGCCGACGGCCACGTCAACGTCTCGCCCAAGGGCGGCGCGGGGACGCTCGTCGTCGTGGGACCGCACACCGTGGCCTACCTCGACCTCACGGCCTCGGGCGCGGAGACCATCGCGCACCTGCGCGAGAACGGCCGGATCACGATCATGACCTGCTCGTTCGACCGCCGGCCGAACATCGTGCGGCTGCACGGCACGGGTCGGGTGATCGGGCTCGGGGACCCGGAGCTCGCGCAGTGGCTGCCGCGCTTCCCGGCGCACCCCGGCACGCGCGCCGTCATCGTCGTGGACGTGCACCGGGTCTCCGACTCGTGCGGCTTCGCGGTGCCGCTCTTGGACTACGTCGGCGAGCGCGACGTGCTCGACCGGGCGAACGAGCGCAAGGGCGAGGACGCGCTGCTCGCCTACCGGGAGAAGAAGAACCGGACGAGCCTGGACGGGCTCCCCGCCGTCGACTGGTGAGCCCGTCGGCCCACTCGTCTGCCCACCCGCCGACCCACCCGTCGGCCCCGGCGCACGCGCGCACGACGTCCCGCGATGCAGACGTGTGAACCACCATGTGGACGCCGGCCGAGGTGGCGTGACATCGCCCGGCCCCAGGCGTAGTGTTCGGCGGGTGCAGACGCTCCTCGTAGTACTTCCCTAGGCGCCGGTCGACAGCCAGCCGTCTCGCGACTGCACTCGTCCGCGCCACCCCTCGCCAGCCCCGATCCGCGGGCCGAGGGGTTTTTTCATGTCGGCAACCAGTGAGCACCCAGAGCACGACCACAGCAGGGAGAGCACGATGGTCCAGGGCACGAACCCGGTCGCACCGGCCGACGGCCGCCCGGCCGCTCGTCCGACGCCGCCCACGGCGCGCAGCACGACGCCCGACGTCGTCCGGTCGTCGCCGACGGTCGCGCGCGCCGAGTCCGTCACGGGTGCCGAGTCCATCGTCCGCGCGCTCGAGGCCACCGGTACCGAGGTCGTCTTCGGCATCCCGGGCGGCACCATCCTGCCGACGTACGACCCGCTCATGGACTCGAAGATCCTGCGCCACATCCTCGTGCGCCACGAGCAGGGCGCCGGGCACGCGGCGTCGGGGTACGCGCACGCGACGGGCCGCGTCGGCGTCTGCATGGCCACGTCGGGCCCGGGCGCCACGAACCTCGTGACGCCGATCGCGGACGCGAGCATGGACTCGATCCCGCTGGTCGCGATCACCGGCCAGGTGGGCGCCGCGATGATCGGCACGGATGCGTTCCAGGAGGCCGACATCGTCGGCATCACCCTGCCGATCACCAAGCACAACTTCCTCGTGACGGACCCGGACGAGATCCCGCGTGTCATCGCCGAGGCGTTCCACATCGCCCAGACGGGCCGTCCCGGGCCCGTCCTCGTCGACATCGCGAAGTCCGCCCAGCAGGCGCGGACCACCTTCGCGTGGCCGCCGTCGATCGACCTGCCCGGGTACCACCCGGTGACCAAGCCGCACGCGAAGCAGATCCGCGAGGCGGCCCGGCTGCTCGCCACGGCCCGGCGGCCGGTGCTCTACGTCGGCGGCGGCGCGATCCGCTCGGGCGCGAGCGACGAGCTGCGCCGCCTGGTCGACGCGTCCGGCGCACCCGCGGTCACGACCCTCATGGCCCGCGGCGCGCTGCCCGACTCCCACCCGCAGAACCTCGGCATGCCCGGCATGCACGGCACGGTCCCGGCGGTCGCGGCGCTGCAGAAGGCGGACCTCATCGTGGCGCTCGGCGCGCGGTTCGACGACCGGGTGACCGGCAAGCTCTCGTCGTTCGCGCCGAACGCCACCATCGTCCACGCCGACATCGACCCGGCGGAGATCGGCAAGAACCGCCGCGTCGACGTGCCGATCGTCGGCGACCTCAAGGAGGTCATCGCCGACCTGCTGCCCGAGCTCGCGCGCGAGCACGCCCAGCACGGCAAGCCGGACCTCGAGGGCTGGTGGCGCCAGATCGACGACTGGCGCGAGACGTTCCCGCTCGGCTTCACCGAGCCCGAGGACGGACACCTCGCGCCGCAGCACGTCATCTCCCGCATCGGGGAGCTCTCCGGACCGGACGCGATCTACGTCGCCGGCGTCGGCCAGCACCAGATGTGGGCGGCGCAGTTCATCCGCTACGAGCGTCCCAACGCGTGGCTCAACTCCGGCGGCCTCGGGACCATGGGCTACTCGGTGCCCGCGGCGATGGGCGCCAAGGTCGGCGCGCCGGACCGCACGGTCTGGGCGATCGACGGCGACGGCTGCTTCCAGATGACCAACCAGGAGCTCGCGACCTGCGCGCTCAACGAGATCCCGATCAAGGTCGCGGTCATCAACAACTCCTCGCTCGGCATGGTCCGCCAGTGGCAGACCCTGTTCTACGAGTCGCGCTACTCGAACACCGACCTGCACACGGGCCACGGCACGCGCCGCATCCCGGACTTCGTCAAGCTCGCCGACGCCTACGGCTGCGTCGGCCTGCGCTGCGAGACGCTCGCCGACGTCGACGCGACCATCAAGCGCGCGATGGAGATCGACGACCAGCCCGTCGTCGTCGACTTCACCGTGTCGCGGGACGCGATGGTGTGGCCCATGGTCGCCGCCGGGGTGAGCAACGACGAGATCCAGTACGCGCGGGGCATCAGCCCGGCGTGGGACCGGGAGGAGTGATGGCGGACGCGACCGGAGCGCACGGGTCCGCCGCCGTGGCCGGTGACCCGGGCCGCCGGATCGGGCTGCTCGGCGGCACGTCGTGGGAGTCGTCCGCGACGTACTACGCACTGCTCAACCGCGGTGCGCGCGACCGGCTCGGCGGCTCCCACTCCGCCGACCTCGTGCTCCGCTCGGTCGACTTCGCCGAGATCGAGGCGCTCCAGGAGGCGGGAAACTGGCCCGCGCTCGGCCGCCGCTACGAGGCCGAGGCCGCGGCACTCGTCGACGCCGGCGCCCAGGTGCTCGGCATCCTCGCCAACACCATGCACCTGGTGCACGACGACGTCGTCCGTGGGGCAGGCGGCCGCGCGGCCGTGGTGCACGTGGTCGACGCGGTGGCCGACGCCGCCGTCGCGGGCGGCCACGCGCGCGTCGGGCTCCTCGGCACGCGATACACGATGCGGTCCCGGGAGCTGTACCCCGACCGCCTGGCCCGCCGGGGCGTCGACGTCGTCGTGCCGGGCCCGGACGACGCCGACGAGGTGCACCGCGTCATCTACGCCGAGCTCGTGCAGGGCGAGGTGCGTGAGGCCTCGCGCCGCGCCTACCTGGAGATCATCGACCGGCTGGTCGACGCCGGCGCCCAGGCCGTCGTGCTCGGGTGCACCGAGCTCTCGCTCCTGCTCGACGCGCAGGACCGGGCGGTGGCGCCGGTCCCGCTGCTCGACAGCACGTCCCTGCACGCCACCGCCCTGCTCGACGCGGCGTTCGCGCCCGTCACCGCCTCGCAGACCGTCCTCCACGAAGAAGGTGCAGCATGAGCCGGCACACCCTCTCGGTGCTCGTCGAGAACAAGCCGGGTGTCCTGACGCGCGTCGCGGGCCTCTTCGCCCGGCGCTCGTTCAACATCCACTCCCTGGCCGTGGGCCCGACGGAGCACCCCGAGATCTCGCGCATCACCGTCGTCGTCGACGTCGACGAGCTGCCGCTGGAGCAGGTCACCAAGCAGCTGAACAAGCTCATCAACGTCATCAAGATCGTGGAGCTCGAGGCCGACGCGTCGGTCCAGCGCGAGCTGCTGCTCGTCAAGGTCCGCGCCGAGGTGTCGGTCCGCTCGCACGTCCTGGAGGTCGTGCAGCTGTTCCGCGCCCACGTGGTCGACGTCGTGCCCGACGCGGTGACCATCGAGGCGACCGGCAGCCCCGGCAAGCTCGACGCCCTGCTCGCGGCGCTCGAGCCGTTCGGGATCCGCGAGATCGTGCAGTCCGGCACGGTCGCCATCGGCCGTGGCTCCCGCTCCATCACCGACCGAGCGCTGGAACGCGTCAGCCGCTCGGCCTGAGACCCCCCAGACTTCCGCACAACACCCGCTATCCAAGGAGATCACCGACGTGGCTGAGCTGTTCTACGACGACGACGCCGACCTGTCCCTCATCGCCGCCAAGAAGGTCGCGGTCATCGGCTACGGCAGCCAGGGCCACGCGCACTCGCTCAACCTGCGGGACTCGGGGGTCGACGTGACCGTCGGCCTGCGCGAGGGCTCGCCGTCGCGGGCCAAGGCCGAGGAGCAGGGCCTGGCGGTCGCGACCGTCGCCGACGCCGTGCGCGCCGCCGACGTCGTCGTGATCCTCGCGCCCGACCAGGTGCAGCGGCACGTGTACCGCGACGAGATCGCGCCGAACCTGCAGGAGGGCGCGGCCCTCGTCTTCGGGCACGGCTTCAACATCCGCTTCGGCTACATCAAGCCCGAGGCCGGTCACGACGTCTTCATGGTCGCGCCCAAGGGCCCCGGCCACCTCGTGCGGCGCGAGTACGAGGGCGGGCGCGGCGTGCCGGTCATCGTCGCCGTCGAGCAGGACGCGTCCGGGCAGGCGTGGGAGCTCGCGAAGTCGTACGCCAAGGCCATCGGCGGCCTGCGCGCGGGCGGCATCAAGACCACGTTCACCGAGGAGACCGAGACGGACCTCTTCGGCGAGCAGGCCGTGCTCTGCGGCGGCGCGTCGCAGCTCGTCCAGTACGGCTTCGAGACGCTGACCGAGGCGGGCTACCAGCCCGAGGTCGCGTACTTCGAGGTGCTCCACGAGCTCAAGCTCATCGTCGACCTCATGGTCGAGGGTGGCATCGCGAAGCAGCGCTGGTCCGTCTCGGACACGGCCGAGTACGGCGACTACGTCTCGGGGCCGCGGGTCATCTCGCCCGAGGTGAAGGAGAACATGAAGGCCGTGCTCGCCGACATCCAGAACGGCGCGTTCGCCGAGCGCTTCATCGCCGACCAGGACGCGGGCGCGCCCGAGTTCCAGGCCCTGCGCGCGAAGGGCGAGGCCCACCCCATCGAGGCGACGGGGCGCGAGCTGCGCAAGATGTTCTCGTGGATCAAGGACTCGGACTCCGACTACGTCGAGGGCTCCGCGGCTCGCTGATCTGCTGCGGGTCCGGTCCCTCCGTGGCCGGGTCCGCGGTTCCGCGGCGCGTGGTGCGCCGTCCACCCCAGGCCTGGCGGCCTGCCGCCAGACCCGGCCAGGACGGCGCACCACGCACCGCTCCACCGCTCGGCGGTGCCGCCCGCGAGGCCGGTCAGCGGGTGCTCCGACGAACATCCGTGCGTCCAGGGCGGATCCGGACCCCGGGGGAGTGCGCGCTTGTTCGTCGCGGTCCCTCGGATGGCCAGATGGCCGACGAGCACCGCACCCCGCGGAGCCGCGGACGTACCACGCACCCCAGACCAGTAGATGAGATGAGCGTCCCGGAAGGTGGGACGGAGGGATAGGTTCGCGCACATGGGACGCACCATCAGGCTCGCCGTCGTCGCGGGTGACGGCATCGGGGTCGAGGTCGTGGAGCAGGGCCTGCGGGCGCTGGACGCGGCACTGGCCGGTCAGGACGTGGACGTCACCACGACCGAGCTGGACCTCGGGGCGAAGCGCTGGCACCGCACCGGCGAGACGCTGACCGACGCGGACCTCGCGACGGTGCGTGAGCACGACGCGATCCTGCTCGGCGCGATCGGTGACCCGGGCGTCCCCTCCGGCGTGCTCGAGCGCGGCCTGCTGCTGCGTCTGCGCTTCGAGCTCGACCACTACGTCAACCTGCGCCCGGCCCGGCTGTACCCCGGGGTGCGCTCGCCGCTCGCCGACCCGGGCGAGGTCGACTTCGTCGTCGTGCGCGAGGGCACGGAGGGGCCGTACGTCGGCAACGGGGGCGCCATCCGCGTCGGCACGCCGGCCGAGGTCGCCAACGAGGTCAGCGTGAACACGCGGTTCGGCGTCGAGCGCGTGGTCCGGGACGCCTTCGCGCGCGCCCAGGCCCGGCCCCGCAAGCACCTGACCCTCGTGCACAAGCACAACGTGCTCGTCCACGCCGGTCACCTGTGGCGCCGGACCGTCGAGGCCATCAACGCGGAGTTCCCCGACGTCACCACGGACTACCTGCACGTCGACGCGGCCACGATCTTCATGACGACCAAGCCGTCGCGGTTCGACGTGATCGTCACCGACAACCTGTTCGGCGACATCCTCACCGACCAGGCGGCTGCGATCACCGGCGGCATCGGCCTCGCGGCCTCGGGCAACATCAACCCGGACCGCACGTCGCCGTCGATGTTCGAGCCCGTGCACGGCTCGGCGCCGGACATCGCGGGGCAGGGCAAGGCCGACCCGACGGCGACGGTGCTCAGCGTGAGCATGCTGCTCGCCCACCTGGGGCTCGACGACGCCGCCGCACGCGTGGAGGCCGCCGTCGCCGCCGACCTGGCCGAGCGGGGCGACCGAGTACGGTCGACGGCCGAGGTCGGGTCGGACCTCGCGGCACGCGTCGCAGGCTGAGACCCCCGTCGGCCGTCACCACCGGTACCGTCAGACCGAGCCCGCGACGGCTCGGTCACCGCCTGGTGAAAGGATCGACATGAGCACCACCGCCCCGAGCCCCACGAGCACCACCACCGGCGCCGACGCCTTCGAGCTGCGCCCGAGCGACACGCCGCGCACCCCCGAGGAGCGCGCCGCCCTCATGGAGGCGCCCGTCTTCGGCACGGTCTACACCGACCACATGGCCAGGGTCACCTGGTCCGTGGACCAGGGCTGGCACGACCGTCGCGTGGAGAAGCACGGCCCCCTCCAGCTCGCGCCGGCGGCGGCCGTCCTGCACTACGGCCAGGAGGTCTTCGAGGGCCTCAAGGCGTACCGGCACGACGACGGCTCCGTCTGGACGTTCCGTCCGTGGGCCAACGCCGCGCGCATGGCGGCCTCGGCGCACCGTCTCGCCCTGCCCCAGCTGGGCGAGGCCGACTTCCTCGGTTCGATCGAGGCGCTCGTGCGGGCCGACGCGGACTGGGTGCCGTCGGGCGCCGAGACGAGCCTCTACCTGCGCCCCTTCATGTTCGCGTCCGAGACGTTCCTCGGGGTGCGTCCGGCGCGCGAGGTCGAGTACGTGGTCATCGCGTCGCCCGTCGGGCCGTACTTCTCGAGCGGGGTCAAGCCCGTCTCGATCTGGGTGGTCCAGGGCTTCCACCGCGCCGGGCCGGGCGGCACGGGCTTCGCCAAGTGCGGGGGCAACTACGCGGCCAGCCTCCTACCGCAGCAGGAGGCGTACGCCCGGGGCTGCGAGCAGGTCTGCTTCCTCGACGCGCAGACGAACAGCGAGCTCGAGGAGCTCGGCGGCATGAACATCTTCGTCGTCGGTGCCGACGGCTCGGTGTCGACGCCGCCGCTCAACGGCTCGATCCTCGAGGGGGTCACGCGCTCGTCCGTGCTCACGCTGCTGGCCGAAGACGGTCGCGCGGTGCACGAGCGACCGATCACGCTCGCCGAGGTCCGCGCCGGGCTCGACGACGGCAGCGTCGCGGAGGTGTTCGCGTGCGGCACCGCCGCCGTCGTCACGCCGATCGGTCGGCTCGCGAGCGACGACTTCGACCTCACGGTCGGCGACGGTGGGACCGGGCCGGTGACGTCGTGGGTCCGTGACCAGCTCACCGGCATCCAGTACGGCCGCGCGGAGGACCGCCACGGCTGGATGCACCGCCTGGTCTGACCGGTCGACGTCCGACGGTCGGCGCTGACGGTCGGCGCCGGGGACCGCGCGGCCCCCGGCATCGGCTCACCAGGTGACCGACAGGATGCCGTCCGCCACGGGCGTGACGTGGCCGGACGCCACGTCCCACCGCAGCAGTGAGCCTGACCAGGGGTCCGGGTCCTGCGCCCGGTGCAGGTCGACCACCAGCACCTCGGTGGCGTCCGGGGAGGGCTCCACCACGTCGACGGACAGGCCCGGCAGGGCTGTCCGGGCGACGGTCGCCCCGGTGCGCGGGTCCACCACGGCGACGAAGGTCTCGCTCTCCGGCCACCCGCCCGGTTCCACGTCGGCCGTGGGGTCGAAGGTGGCGCCGGCGACGACGAGTCGCCCGTCGTCGGTCCGCGCGGTCCGGTGCCAGGTGAGCCCGTCCTGCGCCGGACCGACCACGCGGCCCTCCTGGAGCGTGGCCGGCACGGGGGCGACGGGCAGCGCGCGCAGCCGCAGCGACGGTCCGTCCGCCCACCCCTCCACCACGTAGAGCTCCGCGCCGTCGGCCGACCACTCGGGGGAGATGACGACGCGCATGAAGCAGCCGTCGCAGTCGTCGTCGCGGATCGACGTGGTGACCGTCCGCGTCGCGAGGTCCAGCAGGTCGACGTGCGGCCGACCGGTCGACCCCCCGCTCGCGCCGTGGCGCACGACGACGGCGAGGGTCCGGCCGTCGGGGCTGAGTGCGGCGTCCGTGCCGGGCGTCAGCTCCTCGACGGCACCTGAGGACAGCGACACGCGGACGACGTCGCCGTTCGTCTCCGGCTCGGCCGACGGCACCGTGAGGTACACCCACGCGGCGCCGGGGTCCACGTCGAGCTCGGTCCGGGTCCCGGGCGGCACCAGGTCCTCGGTGACCACGCGGGTGGTGCCGCCCGTGCTCGCGTCGAGCACGACGAGGTCGCCGGTGTCCGTCAGCGCGACGACCTCGGACGCGGGCGACGGGTCGGGCGCGACGGGGGCCGTCGGGTCCGGGGTCGGGGTGGCCGTCTCCTGGGGCGGGCGCGTCGGCTCGACGG
>CAUQTR010000015.1:0-12523 GCA_963521045.1 uncultured Actinotalea sp. | reverse complement strand
CGCCGGCCGCACGCCGGGCGTCGACGTCGCGCGCGGTGGCCAGCGCCTCGTCGTGCGCCACGTGCAGGAAGGCGTGCAGCGCGGGCTCCACCGCGTCGATCCGGTCGAGGTGCGCCGTGGTCACCTCGACGCTCGACACGGTCCCGGCCGTGAGCGCCTCGGCGAGCGCGGCCGCCGTCATCCGGGTGAGGTCACCGGACCGGGGAGCACCGGTGGGGGCGCCGGTCGTCGCGGCGTCCGCGGCCGTCGGGTCGATCGCGCCGTCGGCGCCGGCCAGGTGGCGTCCGGGCATCAGTCCTCCTCCAGGATCTGCGGGACGGAGAACCGGCCGCCCTCGGCCGCGGGCGCGCCGGCGAGGGCGTCGGCCACGGCCAGGGGCTCCTCGGGGACGTCGTCGCGGAACACGTTGGTCAGGGGCAGCGGGTGGCTCGTCGCGGGGACGTCCGGCGTGGCGATCTCGCTGACCCGGGCGACCGACTCCACGATGACGTCGAGCTCCCCGGCGAGCCGGGTCACCTCGGCCTCCGTCAGGTCGATCCGGGCGAGCCCGGCCAGGCGCGCGACCTCGTCGCGGTTGATGGTGGACATGGCCGGGAGTCTAGTGGCGAGCCCTCTGCCGGCCGCCGACGGATCCGCGCCACCGGGGACTGCGGGTCAGGCGTCGGCGTCGAGGAGCGCGTGCTGCACGAGCCCCAGGAGCGCGAGCGCGTAGGCGTCCGCGGCGGTGACCGCCTCGAAGACCGACTCACCGTCGACGGGGACGGTCGTGACGCGGTACCCGTCGCGACCGTCGTCCGGGGCGTCGAGGGAGCGGAACGCCCTGCCCAGCAGCTCACGCAGCTGGTCCTCACGCGGCATCCACAGGGCGTCGTCCTGCGCCACGGAGTCCAGGGCCCACTCGGTGGTGCCGTTGAACCCGAGGATCGTCCCGGTCGGGTACTCGCGGGCCTCGATCGTCATCTCGCTGAGCGTGAAGAGCTCACCCTCGAGGCCCGGCTGCGGGATGACGAAGCGGTCGCCCGCGGCGGGCTTCCACCGCAGGCCGGCGTCGCGCAGGGCCTCGGCGAGGGGCAGGGAGATCATGGCGACAGTCTCCCCTGCCGTCCGCCGACCGGCAGCGCGAGCGGGCCACGTCGGCAGGCGGTGGCCCGCGCACGAGCGGGGGCCCGCTCCGAGGAGCGGACCCCCGCCGGTGCTCCGGCCGGGCGGACGTCAGCGCAGGGCTGCCACCGCCGCGAGCAGGACCTGGGCCTCCTGCGGGGTGAAGGCCCTGCCCGACTGCCGGTCGACCTGGCGCTCGAACGAGTCCAGGAGGGCCCGGCGGACCGGCTCGATCCGCACGTGCTCAGCGAGCGTCAGCATGGTGTTCAGGCTGAGCGTGACGCCCCAGCTGCCGCTGAACCGGTGCACCAGCGTCCGCAGGGACGCGTGGGTGACGGTGACCGTGAAGGCCGCGGACGCCTCACCCACGTTCCCGGCGACGTCCGTCGCCGAGGCCGCGAGCGTGTGCGACCCTGCACCGTACGTCCACGCCGGCGTCGCGACGTCGGTGCAGGTCGACGACGCGACACCCGACCCGGGGGCCGGGTCCTGCGCGGCGCACGTGATGGCGACCTGGTCGGCGATCGTGTACGTCCCCGCGTTGCCGGTGAACGTCACGCCCGGCGCGACCGTGTCGACGGCGAGCGTGAGGCTCGCCTCCTCCTCGACCGTGCCCGCGGTGTCCGTGGACCGGTAGGCGAGCGTGTGCTCCCCCTCGCCGCCGACGACGAACGGCCCCGTGTACGTGGTCCACCCGCCCTCGTCGATCCGGTACTGCGTCGACGCGACGCCCTGGTCGTCCGCGGCGACCAGGGTCACCGTCGGCTCCGTGGCGTACCAGCCGGCCACCGGCTCGGGCGACACCGTGGCCGTGGTCGTGGGCGGCGTCGCGGCGACCGGCTCGCCGAGCCGGAGCCGGTCGAGGTTGACGTTGCCGTCGTCCCCGTCCTCGTAGCGCAGGACGACGGTGTTCTCGCCCGCCTGCAGCGGGAGGTCGGTGGTGACCGTCCCCCAGGTCGCCCACGTGCCCGTGCTCGGCAACGTCAGCTGCCCCAGGTCGACGTCGCCGACGTGCACGGAGACCGTCTTGGGCCCCTCGAACGGGTGGGGCCCGTTCGCGTACCGCAGGGTCGCCGGGTACGTGCCCGCGACATCGACGTCGACCGTGGTCGTCACGCCCGCGCCGAGGGTGCCGAGGCCCTGCACGTAGCCCGAGCCCGAGTACCCGGCGTGCTCGCTACCGACGTGCGCACCACCGTCGAGCACGCCGTCCTCGAGCTCGTACGAGACGACGGACGGGGCGCCGGCGCGGATGCGCACGTCCCGGTAGGAGACCGCCTCACCCGCCCCGTGGTTCTGCAGCCCGATGAAGCCCGCGAGGTCGCGCGCCGGGTCGGTGCTGGTGAACTCGTTGACCAGCACGCCGTTGAGGTGGACCCGGATCGTCTCGCCCGAGACCTCGATCTCGTACGCGTTCCACTGCCCCACCGGGTTCAGCGCACCGGCGACGGCGTCGGCGTCGGCGCCCTGGAACGTGTAGATCGCCCCGGTCGTGCGGTCGGGCGCGTCGGTCGCGTCGATCTGGATCTCGTAGCCCTGGTTGACGGCGACCCACGGGTCGCCACCCGGGTTCGGGAACCCGACGAAGACGCCGCCGTTGTCGTCCTTCACGAGCTTCCAGTCCAGCTTGAGGCTGTAGTCGGTGAACTCCTGCGCGGTGTGCCAGAGCAGGCCGAGCCCGCCGCTGGTGCGCAGGCTGCAGTCGGCCTGCCGCCCGAAGGAGCCGGGGCCCGCCAGACGCCAGCCGTCCAGGCTCGCCAGGGTGCCGTCGAACAGCGAGGTGTAGCCCTCCTCCGGCGTGGCCGGCGCGCAGATGTCGGGCTCGGCGCCCACCCGCACGACGTCGATGTTGACGTTCCCGTCGTCCTCGGCGTCGTAGCGCAGGGACAGGGTGTTGGTGCCCGCCTCCAGCGCCACGTCGAGGGTGAGGGTGCGCCAGGTCTTCCAGTCCCCCGTGCTGGGGAACTCCACGGGCCCGACCTTCGCGCCGTTGACGTACAGCGACATGGTCTTGGTGCCCTGGAAGGGGTTCGGGCCGTTGGCGTACCGGACGTGGACGGGGACGGTGCCCGCCGCGTCCACCTGCGTCGTGAAGGTCACCGACGCGCCGGGGCTCTGCAGCCCGGCGGTGAAGCCGGAGCCGGAGTAGTTGCTGTGGTCGGACGCGATGGCGGCGCCGCCCAGCATCTGGGCCTCCTCGGCCTCGTGGTACCCGAGGTCGTCGGGCGCCACGTAGCCCGGGATCGCGTTGAGCGTGTACCAGGCCTCGGTGCTCCAGAGCTCGGCACCGCCCGCGTCGGTGAAGGGTCGCGGCGAGCGCAGGTGCACCACGCGGTCGGGCTCGAGCCCCTCGATGGTCAGCCGCACGGTCCGCCGGTCCTCGGAGACCTCGGCCGCCTCGACGACGAGCACCTCCTCGTCCACCTTGGGCCCGCCGTACTGCTGCGTCGGGACGTAGCGCCACTGCTGGACCTGGTAGCCCGCGGCGGCGTCCGCACTGATCCGCTCGGCGGTCTCCGCCGAGAGCGGCTGGGTGTACCGGACCTCGAAGCCCTCCTCCGTGACGCTCATCGACGTCATGTCGAACGCGTCCGTGCCGTTGGGCGTGAGCTTCTGCAGCCCGTAGTCGAGCTTCCCGGTCTCGCTCCAGTTGCCGGCCTCGCCGATGCCGCCGACGTAGATGGCGCCGTCGGGCCCGATGACCGTCCGGTTGACGCCGGCCTGGAGGCCCGCGGTGTGCCGGAAGGCGGCGCCCTGGTACGCCCCGTCGACCTCCTCGACGAACGCGCGCTGCAGCCCGCCGTAGGTGACGTCCCCGAAGAGCATCTGCCCGGCGAAGGGTCCCTCGGTGAGGAGCACGGGGTTGCTCGGCGAGTTCGCGATCTCGTTCTGCGGGAGCCAGAGCACCGGCTTGGTCACCGGCAGGGCGTCGAACGGGCCGGCGGGGTTGGTGTAGTGGTTGTAGAAGTGGTCCTGCTCGATGTGCAGGAGCTTCGACGACGGCAGCCAGGCGCCCTGGTTGTCCATGACGAACAGCTCGCCCTGGGGGCCCCAGCCGAGGCCGTTGGGCGTCCGCAGGCCGCCGGCGATGTAGCTGACCTCGCCCGTCTCACGGTCGACGGCGATGCTCGTCCCGCGGTTCTGCGCCGGCTGCGGGTTCGTGGTCGCACCGCCGTTGTCGATCGCGACCGAGAGGGTCACGTAGAAGTTCTCCTCGTCGTGCAGCAGGCCGAACGCGAACTCGTGGAAGTTGCCGCCGTAGGGCCACTCGGCGACCGTGCGGTGCTCGAGCATCCCGTCGCCGTCGGTGTCCGGGGTGAGCTCGGTGAGCCGGTCGCGCTCCGAGACGTAGATGGAGCCGTCGACGACGGCGACGCCCATGGGGTTGAGCAGGCCGGTGGCGACCTTGGTGGCCGTCACCCGGTCGGCGCTCGTCTCGCCGGTGACGTCGTCGAGGACGAACACCTCGCCCGGCTCCGGGTCCGGCACGGGCCCTGACGGGCTCACCGAGCCGGAGGTCACGAGGACGAGGTCGCCCTCTGCCGTCCAGTCGAGGGCCGAGACCATCGGCTCGAAGCCGTCGGGCAGGAGGTCGGTCAGCGTGTAGTTCGGGTGCACGGCGTCCAGCCGCAGGCCGTCACCCGGGGTGTCGGTGTCGTCCGCGCAGTACTTGGTGCCCGGCGCCGTCACCCGGACGACGTCGCGGTCGGTGCTGAGCACGGTGTCGGGGACGAGCACGAACTCCGTCGCGCCCGGCGGACGCCACTCGAGGCGCAGGACCTGGCCGAACCCGGCCTCGAAGAACTCGACCCGCAGCGGGTGGTGCCCGGCGGTCAGCGAGACGGTGCCCTCCTTGGCCGTCGCGCCGTGCAGCCCGTCGTGGTCGACGACGACGTGCTCGTCGACCACGAGGCGAGAGCCGTCGTCGCTGGTCAGCCGGAAGGCGTACTCGCCGTCCACCGGGGTGTGCAGGTGCGCGAGCGCGTCGGTGCGGAAGTTGTCCGCCGCCCCGAACTGCTCCTCGGTGGTCCAGTCGATCGTCGGCATGTGCTTGTCGACGTTCGGCGTGGTGCCGGGCCTCATCTCGCACAGGGCCTGGGGCGCCGTGCCGAGCGCGTAGGTGCGCAGGGTGACACCCGGCTGCTGGGGTGGCAGGTCGTCGGCGAGGGCGGCGGTCGGCAGAGCAGCCGTCGTCACCATCGAGCCGATCAGGGAAAGTCCGAGCAGGCCGGCCAGACGAGCCGGGCGCTGCGCCGTTCGTGATCGCACGCTTCCTCCTTGAAGAGTGGTGGTGCCTGTGGTGGTGCTCGTCGTCGTGCCGAACCGGGGGCTCGACCGCGCAGGTCGAGCCCGACGGGCATGGCGCAGCGGACGGACCGACGAGGTCGACCGCTGGCGTGAGGGTTCAGCGGGTGCTGAACGCGGCGTCGAACGACGCCGAGGGCGGCGGGAAGGCCATCCGCCGGACGAACTGCAGGGCCTCGGGCGCGCCCACGAGGCGGTCCATGCCGGCGTCCTCCCACTCGACCGAGATCGGGCCGTCGTAGCCGATGGTGTTGAGCATGCGGAACGAGTCCTCCCACGGCACGTCGCCGTGCCCGGTCGAGACGAAGTCCCAGCCGCGCCGCGGGTCCGCCCACGGCAGGTGCGAACCGAGCCGGCCGTTGCGGCCGTTGCCGACCCGACGCTTCGCGTCCTTGCAGTCCACGTGGTAGATCCGGTCGCGGAAGTCCGACATGAAGCCGACCGGGTCGAGGTCCTGCCAGACGAAGTGGCTGGGGTCCCAGTTGAGCCCGAACGCCTCGCGGTGGCCGATCGCCTCGAGCGTGGCGACCGTCGTCCAGTAGTCGTACGCGATCTCGCTGGGGTGCACCTCGTGCGCGAACCGCACGCCCACCTCGTCGAACACGTCGAGGATCGGGTTCCACCGGTCGGCGAAGTCCTGGTAGCCCGCCGCCACGAGCTCGGCCGACGCCGGCGGGAACATCGCGACGTACTTCCAGATCGACGACCCGGTGAAGCCCACGACGGTCTTCACCCCGAGCCGAGCGGCCGCGCGCGCGGTCTGCTTCATCTCCTCCGCCGCGCGCTGCCGCACCCCCTCCGGGTCCCCGTCGCCCCAGATGGCGTCGGGGAGCATGTCCCGGTGGCGCTGGTCGATCGGGTCGTCGCAGACCGCCTGGCCCTTGAGGTGGTTGGAGATCGCCCAGACCTTGAGGCCGTACCGGTCGAGCAGGTCGAGGCGGTCCTGGACGTAGTCGTCGTCCTCCGCGGCGCGGGCGGGGTCGAGGTGATCGCCCCAGCAGGCGAGCTCGAGCCCGTCGTAGCCCCACCCGGAGGCGAGCCGGGCGACCTCCTCGAGCGGCAGGTCGGCCCACTGGCCGGTGAACAGGGTGATCGGTCGCGCCATGTCAGCTGGCCTCTCGCGTCGTGGGGACGGGTGTCCACCGGCTCTCGTCGGCGGCGCTGGCCTCGACCGCCGCCAGCACACGCTGCACCTGCAGGCCGTCGGCGAACGACGGCGTCGGCTGGGAGCCGTCCGCCAGGGCGCGGACGAGGTCGACCACCTGGTGGACGAAGCCGTGCTCGTAGCCCAGCCCGTGACCGGCCGGCCACCACGCCCCGACGTACGGGTGCTGGGGCTCGGTCACGAGGATGCGCCGGAAGCCGGCGACCCGGGCGTCCTCGGTCGCGTCGAAGAGCTGCAGGACGTTCATGTCCTCGAAGTCGAAGGCCAGCGACCCGCGGGAGCCGTTCACCTCGACCCGGATGGCGTTCTTGCGGCCCCACGCGAAGCGGGTCGCCTCGAACGAGGCGATCCCGCCGCCGCTGAGGCGGCCGTGGAAGAGCGCCGCGTCGTCGACCGTCACCGGTCCCCGGCCGGCACCGGCCGAGCCGTGCAGTCCCGAGAACTCACCGGCCACCGGCCGCTCGTGCACGAACGTCTCGAGCAGGCCGCTGACACCGGTGATCCGCTCACCCGTGATGAACTGCGCGAGGTCGACGGCGTGCGCCCCGATGTCGCCGAGCGCACCCGAACCGGCCGCGGCCTTGTCGAGCCGCCACGACAGCGGCGCCTCCTCGTCCGCGATCCAGTCCTGGAGGTACTGGGCCCGCACGTGCCGGACGGTGCCGATCCGGCCCTCGGCGACCAGCTCGCGGGCGAGGGCGACCGCGGGGACCCGCCGGTAGGTGAACCCGACCATCGCCCGCACCCCGCGGGCCGCGGCGCGGTCGGCGGCCGCGACCATCGCCTCGGCCTCGGCCACGCTGTTCGCGAGCGGCTTCTCGCACAGCACGTGCTTGCCCGCCTCGAGCGCGGCGATGGCGATCTCGGCATGGGTGTCGCCCGGCGTGCAGACGTCGACCAGGTCGACGTCGTCGCGCGCCACCAGCGCCCGCCAGTCCGTCTCGGTCGCCGCCCACCCGAGCTGGTCCGCCGCGGACCGCACGGCGGCTGCCGTGCGGCCCGCGACGACGGCCATGTCGGGCCGCAGCGGCAGGTCGAAGAACCGCGGGGCGACGCGCCACGCCTGCGAGTGCGCCGCACCCATGAACGCGTAGCCCACCATCCCCACGCCGAGCCGGGGCACCGGGGGCACCGGCGGTACGGTCCTCGCCGCATCGGTCGCCCGGTCGGGTCCCGCTGCCGTCTGCGTCACTGCGTCCTCCGTCGCTGCCGTCGGTGTGTCCGTCGTCGCCGTCGGCTCAGGAGTCGAAGGCGGTCGGCAGGTACTTGTCGACGTTCTCGCTGGTCACGACCGGGGCGAACAGCTGGATCTCGCGCGGGACCTCGACCTCGACGAGGTCGCCGAGCGCCTTGCCCTGGACGATGAGCCGCGCCAGGCGGATGCCGTCGGCGGCCTGGGTCGACGGGTAGATGACGGTGGCCTTGAGCACCGAGTCGTCGGCCTTGATGCGCTCCATCACCTGCGAGGAGCCGGCACCTCCGACCATGATGAACTCGTCGCGCCCGGCCTCCTCGATGGCGGCCATGACGCCGACGCCCTGGTCGTCGTCGTGGTTCCACAGGGCATCGATCTGGGGTGCCGCCTGCAGGAGGTTGGCCGCGGCCGACTGCCCGCCCTGGACGGTGAAGTCCGCGGCGACGCGGTTCTCGACCTCCAGGCCGCAGTCGGACAGCGCGTCCGCGAAGCCCTGGCTGCGGTCCTGCGTGAGCGGCAGGGAGTCGATGCCCGCGATCTCCGCCACGACGGCGTCCGGGTTGTCCCCCAGCTGCTCGCAGATGTAGGTGCCGGCGCTCACGCCCATGCCGTAGTTGTCGCCGAGGATCGTCGAACGGGCCGCGAACGGGCTCGCGAACTCGCGGTCGACGTTGATCACGGTGATGCCGGCCTCCATCGCCTCCGTCGCGACCTGGGTGAGGGCCGCGCCGTCGAAGGGGAGCAGGACGATCGCGTCGACGCCGTCGTTGATGAAGCCCTCGACCTGGCTGATCTGGAGGTTGACGTCGTTGGTCGCCTCCGCGACCACCAGCTCGACGTCGTCGTACTTGTCCGCCTCGGCGACCGCGGCACGCGTGATCGCGCCCATCCAGCCGTGGTCCGCCGCGGGGGCGGAGAAGCCGATGGTGACCGTGTCGCCGGGCTCGTCGTTGGCCACTCCCGACGACGTGCCGCCGCCGCCGTCGCCGTCGCCGTCGCCCTCCTCCGCCTGCGGCGTGTTGGACGTGCAGGCGGCGAGCAGGACGGTCGTCGCCATGACGGCTCCGGTGGCGAGCAGCAGGCGACGGCCGCGCTCTCGTGCTGCGGACATGGTTCCTCCAGGTTTCGGGACGGGGTGCCAGGACGGGGTGGGGCGGGTCGGACCGGTGGTGCGGGGTGGTGCGGGTGGAGTCGTTCGCGGCCGGTCGTGGTGGACGGACCAGTCAGGTGGCCGGTCAGGTGGACCGGTGGCGGGCGGCGAAGCGCTGCTGGAGCAGGACGGCGGCGACGATGATCACGCCCTTGGCGACGGCCTGCGCGGAGATCGAGAGGTTGTTCTGGGTGAACACGTTGGTCAGCGTCGAGAAGATGAGGACGCCGAGGACGGTGCCGACGATCGTCCCCCGCCCGCCGGCGAGCAGGGTCCCGCCGACGACGACGGCGGCGATGACGTCGAGCTCGTAGTACAGCCCGTGGGTGGAGGAGCCGGCGGTCGTCCGGGCGAGCATCATGATCCCGGCGATGCCCGCGGTGAGCCCGGACAGGGCGTAGAGGTACACGGTGTGCCGGCGCACCTTGATGCCCGCGAGGCGCGCGGCCTCGGGGTTGCCGCCGACCGCGAGGGTGCGGCGGCCGAACGTGGTGCGGTTGAGGAGCACCCAGCCGGCGATCGCGACGACCGCGAAGATCCACACGATCACGGAGATGCCCAGCGGCTCGGAGCGGAAGACGTCGAGGAACGGCTGGACGCTGACGATCTGGGTCTGCCGGTTCGCGATCATCTCCGCGAGACCGCGCGCCGCGACCATCATCGCGAGGGTCGCGATGAACGCGACCACGTTGCCGTAGGCGATGAGCACGCCGTTGACCAGGCCGGCCACGAGGCCGACCGCGAGCGACGTGACCACCATGACGACCCAGTGCACGTCCTGGGCCATCGTCTGCGTGGCCAGCGTCGTGGCCCAGATGGAGGCCAGCCCGAGCACCGAGCCGATCGACAGGTCGATGCCGCCACCGGTGATGACGAAGGTCATCCCGACGCTCAGCACGCCGATGACGGCGGCGAGCCGCAGGATCGTCATGACGTTGTCGACGCTGGCGAACTGCCCGCCCGCGGTCGCGACGCCGACGACGCAGAGGATGACGAGCGCCAGGACGAGCCCCAGGTTGCGCCCCGCGCCGCCGGCGAGCAGGCGCCGTCCGGGCGCGCTCGGGCCGGTCCGCTGGAGGCGTGCGCCGCTGCCCGGGTCGGGCGGGACGCTGCCCGCCGTCGCCAGCCCGGGCGGTGTCTGCTCGCTCACGCGGCACTCCCTTCCATGACGAGGTCGAGGACCCCGTGCTCGTCGATGCCGTCGGCGGGGCCGCGGTGCACGACCCGACCCTCGGAGATGACCAGGACGTCGTCCGCGAGGCCGAGGACCTCGTCGATCTCGCTCGAGACGACGACGATGGCGGTGCCGCGCGCGGCGAGCTGACGGATCAGCGCGTAGATCTCGGCGCGGGCGCCGACGTCGACGCCGCGGGTCGGCTCGTCGAGCAGGAGCACCCGGCAGCCGTGGACCAGCCAGCGGGCGAGCATCGCCTTCTGCTGGTTGCCGCCCGAGAAGGTGCGCGCCGCGCGGTCCGGGTCGGCCGGCCGGAGGTCGAGCGCGGCGATCTGCTCGCGGGCGGCGTCGCGCTCGGCGCGCTCGTCGAGCATGCCGCCCGAGGCGAAGCGGGCGAACGTCGACAACGTGATGGTTCGGTAGATCGGCTCGTCGAGCAGCAGGCCCTGGCTCTTGCGCTCCTCGGGAGCGAGTCCGACGCCGGCGCCCACGGCGGACTGGACCGACCGACGCAGGGCCACACCACCGACGTGCACCTGGCCCGCGGTCGCGCGGCGCGCGCCGTACACGGTCTCGAGGATCTCCGAGCGGCCGGAGCCGACGAGGCCGGCGAGCCCGAGCACCTGCCCGGCGCGCACCGTGAACGAGACGTCCTCGAAGACGCCGGCGAGAGCCAGGCCCTCGACCCGCAGCACCTCCGGGGCGTCGGCGGCCACCGGGTCCCGCGGCGGGAACGGCTGCTCGAGCGTGCGGCCCGTCATGAGGCGGATGAGGTCGGCGGTCGGCGTGGTCGCGGCCGGCAGGCCCGTCGCCACGGTGCGCCCGTCCTTGAGCACCGTGATGCGGTCCCCGATCTGGCGGATCTCCTCGAGCCGGTGCGAGATGTAGAGCACGGCGACGCCGGCGGACGTGAGGTCGCGCACCACGCGGAAGAGGTTCGCGACCTCCTCCGAGTCGAGCACGGCGGACGGCTCGTCCATGATGATCAGTCGCGCGTCGTGCGAGAGGGCGCGGGCCATGCTGATGACCTGCTTGCCCGCGGCGGAGAGCCGCCCGGCCTCGCGGTCCGGGTCGATCTCGCCGTGGCCGAGGCGGCCGAGCAGCTCTCTGGTCCGGGCCCGTGCGGCCCGCCGCTGGGTGAAGCCGCCCGACGCCAGCTCGTGGCCGAGGAAGATGTTCTCGGCCACGGTGAGTCCGTCGACGACGTCGAGCTCCTGGTACATCGTCGCGATGCCCGCGCGCAGCGCCTGCACCGGTCCCTGGATGGTGAGCTGCTCGCCGGACCACAGGATCGTCCCCGCGTCGGGTCGGTGCGCACCGGCGAGCACCTTGATGAGCGTGGACTTGCCCGCGCCGTTCTGGCCGAGGACGCAGTGCACCTCGCCCGCCCGGATGTCGAGGTCGACCCCGTCGAGCGCCTTGGCTCCGGGGAAGTGCTTGACGATCTCGCGCATGCTGAGCAGCACGCCGGCGGCCGGCGCCGGGCTGTCGCCGTCGCGCGGCTGGACTCCATCGACCATGCGCCGAACCTAGCGGACTTCTGACGAACGTCAAGCAAAAGTTGTCATGCATTTCACACGTTATGTGAACGTGACCGACGCAAGGTTCCGTGCTTGACTGCCCCCATGGACGGCTCGCCCAGGCTGATGCAACGTCCGGGCGAGCTCGGCGAGATGTTCCAGCTGCTCCGGGACGGTCGCCCTCGCACGCGTGCCGAGCTGGCCCAGGCGACCGGGCAGGCCCGCTCCACGGTCTCCGCACGGGTGGACCAGCTGCTCGCCTCCGGCCTCGTCGGGCCCGCCGGCGAGGCGTCCTCGACCGGCGGCCGCCCACCGGCGACCTTCGCCTTCCAGCCCTCCGCGCGGGTGGTGCTCGCCGTCGATCTCGGTGCGACGCACGCCCGGCTCGCCGTCACCGACCTCGCGTCACGCGTGCTCACCGAGCACCACGAGGCGATCGCGATCGCGGAGGGCCCGGAGCTGGTCCTCGACCGCGTCGCGGTGCTGGGCGCGAAGCTCCTCGAGCAGGCGGGCCGGCCGCTCGACGACCTCGTGAGCATCGGCATCGGGCTGCCGGGGCCGGTGGACCACGCGTCCGGACGGCCGACCAGCCCACCGATCATGCCGGGGTGGGACGACTGGGACGTGCCCGGCACGGTGGGCGCGCGCTTCGGCGTCCCGGTGCTGGTCGACAACGACGTCAACGCCATGGCGCTGGGCGAGCACCGCGCCGAGTTCCCCGACGTCGACCACCTCCTGTTCGTCAAGGTGGCGACGGGCATCGGCGCCGGCGTCATCAGCGACGGCGCCATCCGGCGCGGGGCGCAGGGCGCCGCGGGCGACCTCGGCCACATCGCCGTCCCGGGCGGGCCCGACGTCCTGTGCCGGTGCGGCAACACCGGCTGCCTCGAGGCCATCGCGAGCGGGCGAGCGG
>CAUQTR010000014.1:0-12720 GCA_963521045.1 uncultured Actinotalea sp. | reverse complement strand
GGCGGTGTGGCGGGAGACGGTCGCGGTCCTGGCCGGTGCGTTGGCCGGGCTCGTCGTCGCGGTCGCGCCGTCGACGATCGTCGTCGGCGGGGGGCTCGCCCTCGCCGGTGACCTGCTGATGACACCGCTGCGGACGGAGCTCGCGGCCCGTGTGGCCGGGCTGCGCGTCCCCGAGCTCGTGGTCGCCCAGCACGGCGACGCCGCGGCGGCTCTCGGTGCGGCGATGCTGGCGAGCGACCTCGGGACCGGCACCTGAGAGCCGCGCACCGCGGGCACGGCGAGGGCTTCGGTCCGAGCGTCGTCAGGTACGGCCCACGGCCAGAAGGTGGGGCCCGAACCCGGTGATCTCCGGGACGCCCTCGAGACGGCGGGCGACGTCGAGCACGGCCTCTCGAGCGGCATCGTCGGTCCAGCGCTGCTCCAGGTCGGGCAGGACCGCGCCCGGCCCCTCCACCGCGAGAAGCTCCAGGGTGGCCAGTCCGGCGTCCGCCATCTCGGCTCGGAGCTCCTCGGGTCGGTGGCAGTACGCGGAGAAGCCGCCGTCGACGAGCGGGGCCAGGACACCGGTGGCGAGTGCCTCGTCGAGTACGCCCGCGAAGGCCGGCAACCCTTCACCGAGCCTGCCACGCAGCACACCGTCCACCAGGACGGCCCACCGCGAGATCGCCGCGGCCACCACGATGCCGCCGGGGCGTAGAACACGCGCCGCCTCACGCAGGGCGAGCACCCGGCTCTCGCGCTCGATCAGGTGGTACAGCGGCCCGAGCAGAAGGACCGCATCGCACGAGTCGTCGGGGAGGTCCAGCTCTCGGGCGTCCCCGACGGCGGCGTCGACCTGCACTCCGAGTGCGGCGGCCGCGGACCTGAGCTCCTCGACATGACGCGGTGCGAGGTCTCGCGCCACGACGTCGTACCCCGCTCCCGCGAGCCACACGCTGTAGATGCCCGGCCCGGCGCCGACGTCGGCGACGCGGGCCGGAGCAGGGGGCAGATGCCGCTGCAGGATCTCCTTCGTGCGGACGAGCTCGAGGGCGCCCGGGCCACGTGCCAGCCGGCCTAACTCGGCGCCTGTTGCGTAGTGGGCGCGCGCCCACCCGGCGGCCGGGTCATGCGGCAGGTGATCCACTCGCGCCATGGTGCCAGCGCTGGCCCGCGAGTGCGGGCCCCCAGGATGACCGCGCGGTGCATCCGGGCACGAGAGGCCTGCCTGACGGTCCCCGTGGCAGGGGTGGTGCCCGGACCGGACCGGGCACCACCCCTGCCTCGCGCGGCTGACGCCGCGCCGTCGTGCGACTCAGCCGAGCCGCACGGCTCCCAGCTCGCCGCAGTCCGGTGCGCGGTGCCCGCCGCCGCGGACCGTCACCTGCTGGTCGAGGTCGTTCCACCCGGTCTCGGCCACCCAGGTGCCCTCGTTGGCGGTCTGGATCGAGTAGTCCGGGTTGCCCTGGACGGACGCATCCGCGGACGGCAGCTCGAGGTAGGCGTCGTACCGCCCGGCCGGCAGGCCGCAGGCCTGCGCGGTGACCGTCGTCGTCGTGCCGGCGGCCCAGTACCGCGCGTCGGCCGGTGCCGAAGCGGCGTCGACGAACGGCACCGCCCAGGTGCCGCGGGCGTTGCTGAGGATCAGGCGCGCCGGGCGCTCGTTGTACGGGGCGGCCCAGCCCTCGTTGCGGACGTCCACCTGGACGCTCGTCACGTTCCCGGTGTGCGGGGTGCCGCGCGTGACGGTGCTGTCCTCGAGGACGAACCGGTAGCCAAGGCGTCGGGCCGTCTCGGTGATGCCGTCGGCGCCCCACGAGTTGAGCACGTCCTGGTTGTAGTCCCGGTTGAGGTAGCTGAAGTGGTACCGGGCCATGAGGGCCGAGGCGCTCTCCCACTCGGACTTCGGCGGGTTGAGCGTGCACGTCTCGCCGCCCATGGGCACGAAGCGGGTCTCGGCCGCCAGGTACTCCTCGTCGAGCGAGAGCGGGTCGGACAGGAACGTCCCGAAGTCGTCCGGGCTGGCCAGGAAGCAGTCGTTGTGGTGCCCCACGCGGGCCAGGTCCGAGCCGTCGTACGCCTGCTCGGGGGTGAGCGCGCCGCTCTCACCGGTCGGCACGCCGAAGATCGTCTGCTTCATGAGCATGGTGCGCAGCTGGATCGTGCGGTCCTCGGGCAGCTCGTCGAGCAGCGCCTGCACGACGGCGGCGCGGTTCGCCCAGTCCTCCTCGGTGAGTACTCCCGGGTTCGCCGGGTCCGCCGCGAAGTGGTCGGTGTAGTACCCCTCGCCCCACAGGCCGATGAAGCCGGACTGGATGGTCGCGATGACGTCCGAGTTCTCGCGCAGCAGCGGACCGAGCTGCTCGATGTGCGCGAGGACGACGTCGACCGGCGCGTCGCCGTACGGCGGCGAGTACGGCCAGTCGCCGCCCTGTGCGTACGCGAACCGCAGGATGACGGAGACCCCCGCCTCACGCGCCGTGTCGAGGTCGGCCTGGACGAGGGCGAGCCAGTCGGCGTCGAGGGTCGGGGTGTCGGCGAACTTCTCCAGGTAGACGACGCGCAGGATCTGCGTGATCCCCTCGTCGCGGAACTCCCGCAGGGTCGTGGCGTCGAGCGGCGTGTAGCCCGAGCCGTCCTCGCGGTAGTGCGTCTCGGTGTGGTGGTAGAAGCCGCGCTCGGGGTTGGCGATGACGTCGTCGGTCGGGTCGTACGTCACGGTGGTCGCGCGGTCGTGGCCGGGGGGAGTCCCCGGGTGTGCCACGGCGACGGCGGCGGTGGCGGGCAGGAGCAGGGCGCCGAGCGTGAGCGCCGCGGCGGGTCGTAGACGGCGTCGGCGGGCGGGAGCGGGAGCATCGTCGGTCATGACCGGGAGTATTGCGACGGCCCGGCGGCGGGCCACAGGGTTTGCCCGACAATGCTCAGTCCGACTGAGCGATGCCCGGCCGGACCGGGCGGTGCGACCGGTCCGCCCGGCTACGCGCGCGCCGGGTACACGCAGCGGCTCGTCGCGTGGAGCGCCCGCGTGTGGTCGATCACCCGCCGCTCGCCCGTGAGGCGGACCGACGCGCGCGGCCAGTCGCCCTCGCTCGAGCCGCCGACCATGAGCGTGAGGTCACCCGGCTCGACGATGCGCTCGCCCCGGATCCCCGTGAACGACGCGAGGTCGGCATGGACGGTGAACGAGACGGTCGCCGTCTCGCCGGCGGCCAGCTCGACGCGCCGGTAGCCGACGAGCTGGCGCACGGGGCGGTTGACCTCGGCGACGGGGTCGCTGAGGTACAGCTGCACGACCTCGGCGCCCGGCCGGTCGCCCACGTTGGTGACCTGCACGCTCACCTCCGCTGCGCCGTCGGCCGGAACCTCGTCCGCGACCAGGTGGAGCCCGTCGTAGCGGAACTCGGTGTACGACAGGCCGTGGCCGAAGGGGTAGGCCGGCGTGAGGTCGAGGTTGCTGATCCGGTCGACCTGCCGGCTCAGCAGCGTGGCGAGGTACGTCTGCGGACCACTGGTCGCGATGGCGGGCACCTGGACGGGCAGCTTGCCGCTCGGGTTGACCCGCCCCGAGAGCACCCCGGCGACGGCGCCCGCGCCCTCCTCGCCCGGCATGAAGGCCTGGACGATCGCCGCCGTCCGGTCGACGTACCGGCCGAGCGCGTAGGGGCGGCCGGAGACGACGACGAGGACCGTCTGCGTGCCCGTCGCGAGGACGGCCTCGACGAGCTCGTCCTGCACGCCGGGCAGGCGCAGGTCGGGGGCGTCGCAGCCCTCGCCCGAGCTCCCGCGTCCGAACATCCCCGAGCGGTCGCCCACGGCCAGGACGCAGAGCTCGGCGTCGCGCGCGGCGGCGACGGCGGCGGCGATGCCGTCGCGCTGGGTGCCGAGCACGTCGCAGCCCTGCTCGACCGTCCAGGTGACCGCGGGGAGCTCGGCGGCGAGCGCCTCGGCGATCGTCGCGACCTCGATGCCGAGGCCCAGCTCGGGGTGCCGGGGCAGCACGTGCACCGGGTAGGAGTAGCAGCCCATGAGCGTGCGGGGGTCCTGCGCGATCGGGCCGACCAGGGCGACCCGTGCGGGCGCGCCGTCGAGGGGGAGCACCGACGCCGCGTTGTGCAGCAGGACGATCGACTGCTCGGCGACCGTCCGGGCGAGCTCGCGGTTGGCGGGGCTGTCGAGGTCGATGCGGGCGGCGTCCCCGTCCGCGCGCGACGTCGCGCCGCCCGCGGCGTCGAGGAGACCGAGCTCGAGCTTCTGGTGCAGCACGCGCCGTGCCGCGCGATCGACCAGCTCCTCGGGCACGGCGCCGGAGCGGACCTGCTCGACCAGGCGCTGCCCGTACCCGGCGACGTCCGGGAGCTCGACGTCGATGCCCGCGCGCAGGGCGAGCGCGCCCGCGCCGGCGACGTCGGCCGCGACACCGTGCGTCGTGGCGAGGAAGGCGACGGACCAGTAGTCCGAGACGACGGTGCCGGTGAAGCCCCACGCGTCGCGCAACACGGACGTGAGCAGCTCCTCCGAGGCCCCGACGGGGACCCCGTCGACGGACGCGTAGGAGTTCATCACCGAGCGCGCACCGCCCTCGCGGATCGCCGTCTCGAACGGCGGCAGCAGCACGTCGGCGACCTCGCGCGGCCCGGCCGAGACCGGCGCGTGGTTGCGTCCGGCCTGGGAGGCCGAGTAGCCGACGAAGTGCTTGAGGGTCGCGACGGTGCCCGTGGACTCCATGCCCCGCACGTACGCGGCGCCGATCGTCCCGACCGTGCAGGGGTCCTCGCCGATCGTCTCCTCGACGCGCCCCCACCGGTAGTCGCGGACGACGTCCATCACGGGTGCGAGGCCCTGGTGCACACCCAGGCTGCGCAGGTCACGGCCGATCGCCGCGCCGACCTGCTCGACGAGCTCGGGGTGGAAGGTCGCGCCCCACGCGAGCGGGATCGGGTAGACCGTCGCACCCAGTGCCGCCACCCCGGTGAGGCACTCCTCGTGGGCGATGGCCGGCAGCCCCAGGCGTGTGGAGGCCATGAGGCGGCGCTGCACGCCGGCGAGCTTCGCCGCCCCGTCGTCGGCCGGGACGGGCTCCGTCCCGACGACCCGGGTGAGGTGGCCGAGGCCGTTCGCCGACGCGACGTCGAAGGCCGGTCGGTTCGCCCCGAGCGTGTCCTGCATCGGCGCGATCACCTCGCCCGGGCCGCGCGTGTCGAACCAGTAGCCGCCGAGCTGGGCGACCTTCTCCTCGAGCGACATCGCGGCGAGCAGCGCCGCGACGCGCTCCTGGGCGGGGAGGTCGACGTCGTGCCAGGTGGCCTGGTCCGGGCTTCGATGATCGGGCACGCTCACGCCTTCCGGTCCGGTGCAGGGGGGCTCGCGGTCGACTCGCGCACCACGAGGGAGGTGGCGATCTCGATGTGGTTGGAGTCGAGCGGGATGCCGTCGTGCACGCGCAGCACGGTGTTGAGGGCGCGTCGTCCGATCTCCTGCAGGGGTTGGCGCACCGCGGTGAGCGGAGGGCTGGCCCAGCGGGCGACGGGCGTGTCGTCGTAGGAGACGACGCTGAGGTCCCGCGGCACCGACAGACCGGCGTGACGAGCCGCCTGGAGCACGCCCATCGCCTGCACGTCGCTCGAGGCGAGGATGCCGGTGGGCCGGTCGGCGCGCTGCAGCCACGTCGTGGCCACCTGCTCGGCCTCCTCGAGGTTGAAGCCCACCTGCCGCACGTGGTCCGGGTCGAGCTGGATCCCGGCCTGCGCGCAGGCCGAGCGGAACCCGTCCAGGCGGGCGACCGCGCTCATCGACTGGGCCGGGCCGGCGATCACCGCCAGGCGGGTGTGGCCGAGCCCGAGCAGGTGGTCGGCGGCCGTCCGGCCACCGAGCCAGTTCGTCGAGCCCACCGAGACGACGTCGGGGTGCGTGAAGTCCAGCGGGTCGATGACGACCACGGGGAGCCGCGCGTTGACGATGCTGCCGAAGACGTCCGGTCCCAGGCCGGCCGTGAGCACGATGGCGCCCAGGCGTCCGGAGGCGGCGAGGCGCTGGGTCCAGGCGGTGCTCGACTCGGTCAGGCCCTCCGGCGTCTGCCGGCGGAAGCGGCCCACGACCACGTCCACCCCGTGCTCCTCGGCGGCGAGCGTCGCGCCGCGGAGGACCTCCATGGCGTAGGCGGTGTTGAGCACGTCGACCATGAGCTCGACCGTGCGCTGACCCGCCGACCGGCGGCGGGCGGGCGTCTGGTAGCGCAGCTCGGTGATGGCGCGCTCGACCCGCTCGCGGGTGCCGGGAGCGACGTCCGGGCGGCCGTTGACCACCTTCGACGCCGTCGCGAGGGAGACCCCGGCGTACGCGGCGACGGCGGACAGGTTCGAGCGTGCACCGGTGGGCTTCGTCACCGCGGTCCTCCAAGTTTCGATGCGGACTTTACCCAGCAGCCCGAAAACGTCAAACACCCGGTGCGGTGCCTCCGGCGCTGGCCGTGAGGTGCGACGGCGGCGGGCGACCCCACTCTCCACCCGTGCCTCCAGTCTGCCAGGGCGCACCTTGGCCTGGTGAATCCCGGGCCTTTACACGGCGGGGGAGCGCGAAGTACTCTCCAGACGTTTCGCCCATAGACCGAAAAACTTTCGCCACGATGAAGTGGAGAGGCTCCCATGTCGATGCACTCACGAACGAGGTCGACCGCCGTCGTCGGTGGCGTCGCAGCCGCCCTGCTGCTCGCCGCCTGCGGGTCCGGCACCACGCCCGACCTGGGGGAGCCCGGCGACGACGGCGCTTCCACCGACGCAGCGGTCGAGGGCGGTGCCGCGACCATCTGGGCGGTGGAGAGCTCGCAGTCCGACTCCTACGTCGCCGCGGTCGACCGCTGGAACGCGGACCACCCCGACCAGCCGATCGAGCTCCAGCTGTTCCCCGACAACGGGTACAAGGACAAGCTCCGCGTCGCGCTCGGCGCCGGCGAGGGTCCCACCATGATCTACAGCTGGGGTGGCGGCGGCCTCGAGGCCTTCGTCGAGCAGGACCTCATCGAGTCGCTCACCGACCTCACCGCGGAGAACCCGGAGATCATCGAGCGCTACCTCCCGGCCACCCTGGGTGGCGTGACCTTCGAGGACGAGGTCTACGGGGCGCCGATCAACAACATGCAGCCCGTGGTGCTGCTCTACAACGAGGACGTCTTCGAGCAGGTGGGCGCCGAGCCGCCGACCACGTGGGAGGAGCTCGAGGCCCTGGTCCCGACCTTCAACGAGGCGGGCATCGCGCCCCTCGCGCTCGCCGGCCAGAGCAAGTGGCCCGAGCTGCCCTACCTCGCCTCGCTCCTCGACCGCGTCGGCGGGCCCGAGGTCTTCCAGGCCATCGCCGCCAACGAGCCCGACTCGTGGTCCGACCCGGCGGTGATCGAGTCGGTCACGATGATCCAGGACCTCGTGAAGGCGGGCGGCTTCGTCGAGAACTTCTCGTCGATCTCCTACGAGAGCGGCGCCGCCGACGCGCTGCTCTACACGGGCAAGGCGGCCATGCTCGTCATGCTCAGCCAGGCCTACTCGAACATCGCCAAGGCGGCGCCCGAGTTCGCCGAGTCCGGCGCCATGGGCTACCTCCCGTTCCCGGAGGTCGAGGGCGGCGCGGGTGACCCGGCGAACCTCAGCGGCAACCCGTCGAACTACTGGTCGATCACCACGGCCGCCTCCGAGGAGGCCAAGGCGACCGCGGTCGCATTCCTCGACGAGCAGGTGATGAACGAGGAGTACACCGGCGAGATCATCGCCCGGTCGGCCGTCCCCGGCGTCCAGACGGCCGAGGAGCTCATCACCGAGGCCGACGACGAGTACGCCGGGTTCGTGTTCGACCTCGTCGCCCAGGCGCCGCACTTCCAGCTCTCGCTCGACCAGGCGCTGTCGCCGGCGCAGGGTGAGGCGCTCAAGACGGCGCTCGACCAGGTGTTCCTGCTCGAGATCACCCCGGAGCAGTTCGCCGAGACGATGAACGCCACCATCGAATGAGTGCACCAGCAGCCGTGCGGGCGGTCGGCCGGAGGTCGCCGAACCGCCCGCACGGCGGGCCCTCGCTGTGGCTCATCGCCCCGGCCGCCCTCCTGTTCGTCACGTTCGCCGTCGTGCCGCTCATCGGCGCGATCGGGCTGTCGCTGACGTCGTGGAACGGCCTGGGCGTGCCGGCGTGGACCGGCTTCGACAACTGGCGGGACGTCTACACCGACCCCGTGACCTGGCACACCATCCGGCTCAGCCTGCTGGTGATGGTGGGCTCGTGGCTCGTCCAGACCCCCGTCAGCCTGCTGCTCGGGGTGTACCTGGCGGGCGGCCGGCGGAGCCGGGCGCTGGTCGGGGTGGCGTACTTCCTGCCGCTGCTGCTCTCGTCGGCGGCCGTCGGGCTGACCTGGAAGAACCTGCTCGACCCGAACTTCGGCCTGACGAGCGTCGCCCCCGCGGGGCCGCTGTCCCACACCTGGCTCGGCGACCCGAGGACGGCGCTCGCCGCCGTCGTGGTCATCGTCGCCTGGCACTTCGTCCCGCTGCACACGCTGCTCTACCAGGCCGGAGTGCGGCAGATCCCGCGGTCGTTGTACGAGGCCGCCGAGATGGACGGCGCGGGCACGGTGCAGCGCTTCTTCTCGATCACGCTGCCCCAGCTGAAGTACACGATCGTCACCTCGTCGACGCTCATGCTCGTCGGCTCGCTCACCTACTTCGACCTGGTGTTCGTGCTCACCTCCGGCGGCCCGGGCTTCGCCACCCGGATCCTGCCGCTGCACATGTACCTCACCGGCTTCCAGGCCACGGAGATGGGCAAGGCCAGCGCCATCGCCGCGGTGCTCGCGGTCATCGGGCTCGTCCTGTCGCTCCTGCTGACCCGGTTCTCCGGCTTCTCGCGCATGCAGAGCCAGCAGGAAGGCCTCTGAGATGACGGTCCTCGACCAGGCGGCGCCCCCGACCTCCGAGCACACCCCGGAGCCCGCGCCGCACCGCAGCCCCTGGCGGGTCAACTGGCCGGGCGGCCTCGGCGCCCTGATCTGGCTCGTCGTCGTCCTCGTGCCCATCTACTGGGTGGTGGTCACGAGCCTGCGCACCCAGCAGGGCTTCTTCGGGACCCACCCGCTGGCGCCGCCGCAGGAGCCGACGCTCGAGAACTACCTCATGGTGTTCGAGCTCGGGTTCTCGCGGTACTTCCTCAACTCCGGGATCGCGACGGTCCTGGCGGTGACGCTGACGGTGTTCGTCTCGCTCCTCGCGGCGTACACGATCGTGCGCAGCAGGCGCGCGTGGGCCGGCCGGGCGTTCTCGCTCTTCCTGCTCGGGCTGGCGATCCCCGTGCAGTCCGCGATCATCCCGATCTTCTACATGATCACGAAGATGGGCCTGTACGACACCCTGACGGCGATCATCCTGCCCTCGGCGGCGTTCGCCATCCCGATCACGGTGATCATCTTCTGCAGCTTCATGCGGGACATCCCGGCGGAGCTGTTCGAGTCCATGCGGCTCGACGGCGCGGGGGAGTGGCGGATCCTGTGGCAGCTCGTGCTGCCCCTGAGCAAGCCGGCCATCCTCACGACCGCGATCTACAACGGCGTGAACGTGTGGAACAACTTCCTCTTCCCGCTCGTGCTCACGCAGAGCCCCGACACCCGCACGCTGCCGCTGGCGCTGTGGACCTTCCAGGGCGAGCTCACGATCAACGTCCCCGCCATGATGGCGGCCGTCGTGCTCTCGGCCCTGCCGCCGCTGACCCTCTACATCTTCGGCCGACGCCAGCTCGTCGCCGGACTGACCGCCGGGTTCGGCAAGTGACTGGCCCGACCACCCCCGAGGAGCACCGATGACCGTACCGAGCCAGACCCCCGGCCGACCGACCGCGCAGAGCTGGCCGATCGCGGCCGCCATGCTGCCGTTCGCGCCGTCGCAGGACGCCCCCGTCGACACCTGGGTGGGCCAGCTCGCCGAGGTGGCGTACGAGGGCTTCCGGCACGTCGACGTCACGGACTCCTGGGTGCGTGCCGGGGACCTCGAGCCCACGCGCCTCGCGGAGCTCAAGGACGCGTTGCGGGCCACGGGGCTCGAGCCGGCCGCGCTCTCGGCGATCCGGCGCAGCGTCATCGACCCCGAGTCCGGCGTGGACAACCTCGCCTACTCGCACCGGACGATCGACGCCGCGGCCGAGCTCGGCTGCTCGGTGGTGAGCGTCGGCCTGCACCGGCCCCTGCTGCCCGCCCAGCGCGAGGCGTTCTGGTTCTGGACGGCAGACGGGCCCGTGGACGACCGTGACCAGGCGACGTGGGACCTGGCCGTCGCCCGGCTGCGCGAGCTGGGGGACCACGCCGCGCAGGTGGGGCTCGAGCTCTCCCTCGAGATGTACGAGGACACCCTGCTGGGCACCGCGGAGTCCGCCGTGCGCCTGGTGCAGGACATCGGTCACGCCTCGGTCGGCCTCAACCCGGACCTCGGCAACGTCTTCCGGCTGCACCGCGACATCGAGGACTTCGACGCGGCCGTCCGGCTGTGCCTGCCCGTCTCCAACTACTGGCACGTGAAGAGCTACTACCGCGACGAGGACCCGGGCAGCGGCGCCGTCGTCACGCTGCCGGCGCCGATGGAGCTCGGTTCGGTCAGCTACCGGCGGGCGGTCGCCGTCGCGCTCGACGCCGGCTTCACGGGGCCCTTCTGCGTCGAGCACTACGGCGGTGACGGGCTCTCGGTGTCTGCCATGAACGCGCGCTACCTGCGCCGCATCCTGGCGGTCGCGACCGGTGAGGCGCGTGCCGCGGTGCTCGACGGCACCCGCGCGCGCACCGGCGCGGAGGTGGCGCGATGAGCGCCCGGGTCGCCGTCCTGGGGCTCGGCGCGATGGGCCTGCCGATGGCGACCTGGCTGGCGGAGACGTTCGAGGTCACGGGCTTCGACATCAGCTCCGAGCGTCTCGCGCTCGCGGCCGACGGCGGCGTCACGCCCGCCCGGACGGCCCAGGAGGCGTGCGCGGACGCCGACGTCGTCGTGGTCGGGGTGCGCGACGGAGCCCAGCTGCGCTCCGTGCTGGGGCCCGAGGGCGCCGGGCCGGCGCTGCGTCCCGGCTCCGTGGTCGTCATCACGTCGACCGTCGGAGCGGCTGCCGTGCGGTCCGCCGCAGCGGAGCTGGAGGCCGCGGGCGTGGCGACGGTCGACGCACCCGTCTCGGGCGGCCCCGTGCGTGCCGGCCAGGGCGATCTGCTGATCATGGTCGGTGCGTCCGACGAGGCGTTCGAGCTGGCGCGGTCGGTGCTCGAGGCCCTGTCCTCGACCCTCGTGCCTCTCGGCGGCATTGGCGCGGGCCAGGACATGAAGACGGTCAACCAGCTGCTCTGCGGCATCCACACCGCCGCCGCGGCCGAGGCACTCGCGCTCGCGCAGCGCCTCGGCCTGGACCTCGACGCCGCGATCGACGTGCTGGGCCAGGGCGCGGCGGCGTCGTTCATGCTCGCCGACCGTGGGCCGCGGATCGCCACCCAGCTGCGCGGCGAGGTGCCCGAGACCCGGTCGAGGCTCGACGTCATCGCCAAGGACATGGGGATCGTCGGCGACCTCGCGCGCGAGCTCAAGGTCGCCACCCCGGTCGCCGGCGCCGCGGAGCAGCTCTACCGCCTCGGCCTCGCCGCCGGCCTGAACGCCGCGGACGACTCGATCATCTCGACCGTCCTCGCCAGCCCCACCACACCGGAGGCGACCCGATGAGACCGCTCGCAGACGACCCGGCATCCTTCGCGGAGGACATGCTCGAAGGCTTCGTCGACCTCTACCCGACCTACGTGCGGCGCGTGCCCGGCGGGGTCGTCCGCGCCGGTGAGCCGGCGGCCGGCAAGGTCTCCGTCGTCGTCGGCGGCGGGTCCGGGCACTACCCCGCGTTCTGCGGCATCGTCGGGCCTGGCCTCGCCGACGGCGCCGTGGTGGGCAACGTCTTCACGTCACCGTCGACCGCCGACGCGGTCTCGGTCGCCCGGGAGAGCGCGGGGGACGCCGGCGTCGTGCTGCTCACCGGCAACTACGCCGGCGACGTCATGAACTTCCGCCTGGCCGAGGCCGAGCTGGTCGCGTCCGGCATCCCGGCTCGGTTCCTCGTCGTGACCGACGACATCGCGAGCGCGCCGCGGGGGCAGGAGCAGGACCGGCGGGGGATCGCCGGCGACCTCACCGTGTTCAAGGTCGCGGCGAGCGCGGCCGAGCACGGTCACGACCTCGCCGGAGTCGTGGAGCTGGCGGAGCGGGCCAACGCCCGGACGCGGACGCTGGGCGTCGCGTTCGACGGCTGCACGATGCCGGGGACCTCCGAGCCGCTGTTCCGGGTCGAGGAGGGCACGGTCGGGCTCGGCGTCGGGATCCACGGCGAGCCCGGGATCGGCGAGCTGCCGCTCATGACGGCCTCGGAGCTCGGCACGCTGTTCGTCGAGCGCCTGCTCGAGGAGGCTCCGCCGGACGCGGGGAAGCGCGTCACGGCGCTGCTCAACGGGCTCGGCCGGACCAAGTACGAGGAGCTGTTCGTGCTCTGGCGCTCGGTGCGCCGGGCGCTGGACGCCGCGGGCGTGGAGGTCGTCGCCCCCGAGGCGGGCGAGCTCGTGACCAGCCTCGACATGGCCGGCTGCTCCCTGACGCTCATGTGGCTCGACGACGAGCTCGAGCAGCACTGGACGGCTCCGGTGGACACCCCGGCGCTGCGGCGCGGCGTCGTCGGCGCCCCGGTGGCCGAGCCCGACCAGGGCCTCCAGGTCGC
>CAUQTR010000013.1:0-13090 GCA_963521045.1 uncultured Actinotalea sp. | reverse complement strand
GTGCGGAGCGGCTGACGCCGGCCCGGCCGCCGTGGGCGTCGACGACCCGCCGCACGATCGACAGCCCCAGTCCGGACCCCGGCAACGCCCGGGCGCTGTCGGCGCGGTAGAACCGGTCGAACACCCGCGGGACGTCGGCGGCGTCGATGCCCGGCCCGGCGTCGTCGACCTCGAGCACCGCCGACGTGCCCTCGGAACGGAGCCGGACCTGGACCGGTTGGTCGGCGGGGGACCACGTGCACGCGTTGTCGATGAGGTTGAGCACCGCCCGCTGGAGCGCCGCGGGACGTCCGCTCACCCACACCGAGGTCACGTCGAGCGCGACCTCGACGTCGGGCATGCGGGAACGCGCCCGGGTCACGGCGGCCGCCACCACGTCGGCGAGGTCGAGCAGCTCGGTGCTCTCGTCGCTGACGTCACCGCGTGCGAGGTCGGTCAGCTCGGCGGCGAGGGTGCTCAGCTCGACCACCTGGGCGCCGAGATCGTCGAGCAGCCGGGTGCGGCTCTGCGCGGGCAGCGCGCTGTCCAGGGTGCCGCGTCGATCGAGGCGGATCAGCAGCTCGACGTTGAGGCGCAGGCTGGTGAGCGGGGTCTTGAGCTCGTGGGCGGCGTCCTCGGCGAGCAGCCGCTGGGCCTGCCGGGAGTCCCGGAGCGCGGCGAGCATGTCGTTGATCGAGTGGATCAGCCGCCGGATCTCCCCGCCGCCCTCGTCCGGGATGTCGGCGTCGAGGTCGCGGGTGTGCGCGACGCGTACCGCGGCGGCGGTCAGCCGGTCGATCGGCGCCAGCCCGATCCGTGCGACGGTCCGCCCGACGAGGGCGCCACCGACCACGCAGAGCAGCCCGATGAACAGCATGATCAACCCGAACCGGGCGAGCGGGCCCGGGTCGGCGACGCGGGCCACCTGGACCGCGCCGTCGCCCGCCCGCAGCGTGTAGACGAAGTAGTCGGCATCGCCGCCGTCGCTGTCCTCCATGAGGTCGCCCCAGGTGCCGCCCGCCACGCCCGCGGCGTGCTCGCTGACCGGCGGCAGGGCGGGTTGGCCGGCCGGCGTCCGGGTCGAGCCGTCGGGCAGGATGATCCGCACCAGCCGCCCGGATCCGGGGTACGGCGGCAGCTGGACCTCGGCCAGACCGGCGTCCTCGGCATTCGTCGCCAGGATGCGGGCCTCCGCGCGCAGCTCGTCCTCGGCGGTGTCCTGCAGCTGCCAGTACAGCAGGCCGGCGCCGGCCAGGAAGGCCACGAACACGCTCGTCGCGATCGCCGTCGCCGCGATCACGGTCAGCCTCGTCCGCAGGGACCACCTGCGCCACCATCGGGTCAGCCGTCGCGGTGCCCGGTCGGTGGGCGCGCTCACGGAGGGGTCACCCGCATCGTGTATCCCGTGCCGCGCAGCGTGTGGATCAGGCGCGGCTCGCCCTCGGCCTCCATCTTGCGGCGCAGGTAGCTGACGTACACCTGCAGGTTGTTGGCGGTGGCGCTCATGTCGAAGCCCCAGATCGCCTCGAACAGCATGTCGCGGGTCAGGGCCCGGGTCGCGTTCCCCATGAGGACGTGCAGGAGGGAGAACTCGGTCCGCGTCAGGTGCAGCGGCCGCCCGCCCCGCCACGCCTCGAACCTGTCGGGATCGAGCCGCACGTCGGCGAACGACAGGACCTGCGACTCCTCGTCCGCCGGCGTGCGCCGACGCAGCAGGGCCCGGACCCGGGCCAGCAGCTCCTCGGTCGCGAACGGCTTGGGCAGGTAGTCGTCGGCTCCCGCGTCCAGCCCCGCGACCCGGTCGGAGACCTGGTCACGAGCGGTCAGCATCAGCACCGGCAGCGCGTGACCCGCGGCCCGCAACCGTCGGCAGGTCTCCAACCCGCCGAGCCGGGGCATCATCACGTCGAGGATCAGCAGATCCAGCCTGTCACCGGCGGCTGCGACACCGTCGAGCACCGCGACACCGTTGGCGACGGTGCTGACGTCGTAACCCTCGACCTGGAGCACCCGCTCGAGCGACTCACGGATGGCCGCGTCGTCGTCCGCGATCATGATCCGCACGCCGGCCCGCCCCCCTCCCGTGGATAGTTGTGCAGCGCATTGTCCCCGCTCAACCTGAGGCCAGGCTGAGGGCGCCGTGCGGACGGGCCGCAGATGACGGTTCCCGCCGTCCTCGCCCCCGGACGCGGCGTCGCGGTGCGGGCCACACTGGGCGACCATGACCGTCCTGCGCTCCCTGGTCCTGTTCCTCGCCGCCGCCGTGGCCGAGATCGGCGGCGCGTGGCTCGTCTGGCAGGGGGTGCGCGAGCACCGCGGCGTCCTGTGGGTCGGCGCCGGCGTGGTCGCCCTCGGCCTCTACGGGCTCGTCGCGACGCTCCAGCCGGACGCCCACTTCGGCCGGATCCTCGCGGCGTACGGCGGCATCTTCGTGGCAGGGTCGCTCGCCTGGGGCGTCGTCGTCGACGGGTTCCGGCCCGACCGGTGGGACCTCACCGGTGCCGCCCTCTGCCTGCTGGGCGTCGCCGTGATCATGTACGCACCCCGCGCCTGACCGACCGTCCGCCCGCTCCGTGCACCGGAGATGCCCCCCGCCCACGGCGACGCACCCGCCGCGTGGGCGGGGGTGCCGTAGGATCGACGCGCTGCGCGTGGCTCCGGCCTGCCCGCACCCACCCTTGTGCGCCGGGTCCTCCGGCCGCCGTCCGAGCCGTTGGAGACCACTGCTGTGAAGAGCGCCGTCGAGACCATCGATGCCACCACGGTCAAGCTGACCGTCGAGGTGTCCCACGACGAGCTGAAGCCGAGCATCGACCACGCGTACGAGCACATCGGCTCGCAGGTCCAGATCCCCGGTTTCCGCAAGGGCAAGGTGCCGGCCCGCATCCTCGACCAGCGGGTCGGGCGTGCGTCCGTGATCGAGCACGCGGTGAACGACGGCATGCCCGGCTTCTACCGCCAGGCCGTCACCGAGGCCGACCTGCGCCCGCTGGGCCAGCCCGACATCGAGGTCACCGCCATCCCGGCGCTCACCGAGCCCGAGGGCGGGCTGAGCTTCACCGCCCAGGTCGAGGTCCGCCCGGTCATCGAGATCCCCGCGCTCGCCGACGTCACCGTCACGGTCGACGACGTCGAGGTGAGCGACGAGGACGTCGACGCGCGGCTCGACGCCCTGCGTGAGCGCTTCGGCACCCTGGTCGGCGTCGACCGTCCCGCGGCCGAGGGCGACTACGTCGTGATCGAGCTCGTCGCCAAGATCGGCGACGAGGAGGTCGACTCGGTCAGCGGCGTGTCGTACCAGATCGGCTCCGGCAACATGCTCGAGGGCCTCGACGAGGCGCTCACGGGCCTCTCCGCCGAGGAGACCACGACGTTCGAGACAGCCCTCGCGGGCGGCGAGCGCGCCGGTGAGACGGCGCTCGTCACCGTCACGGCGTCGTCCGTCAAGACGCGTGAGCTGCCCGCCGCCGACGACGAGTTCGCCCAGCTCGCGAGCGAGTTCGACACGCTCGAGGAGCTGCGTGCCGACCTGCGCGAGCAGGCCGCCCGGATCAAGGGCTCCAACCAGGCCGTGCAGGCGCGCGACCTGCTGCTCGAGCAGCTGCGCGGCGGCGTCGAGATCCCGGTCCCGGCCGGCGTGGTCGAGGCGGAGGTCCACCGCCACCTCGAGTCCGAGGGTCGCCTCGAGGACGACGAGCACCGCGCCGAGGTCGGCGACCAGGCGCGTGAGGCGCTCGCCAACCAGATCCTGCTCGACACGCTGGCCGAGCAGCTCGAGGTCAAGGTCTCGCAGAACGAGCTGGTCGAGTACCTCGTGAGCGCGTCGCGCCAGTACGGCATGGACGCCAACACGTTCATCAAGACCGTCGACGAGCAGGGCCAGATCCCGGCGATGGTCGCCGAGGTCGGGCGCTCCAAGGCCGTCGCGGTCGCGCTGCGCCAGGTCACGGTCGTCGACTCCTCCGGTGCACCGGTCGACCTGAGCACCTACATCGGGACCGACGACGAGGACGCCGACGACGTCGACGTCGCCGACGAGCTCGCGGGCGACTCCGAGGTCGTCGAGGACGCCACGGACGCGCCCGCCGCCGAGGCGTCCGAGGACGCCAAGGCCTGAGAGATCCGGGTGGTCGGCACGACCGACCCGAGCCGCGCGAGGGGCCCCGCACCATCCGGTGCGGGGCCCCTCGCGCCGTGCTGCGCCCGCGGCGTCCCCGGCCGGGCCGGGCGCCGACCTCTGCCATGAGCGAAACGGGGCCGGACCGGGACGTGGAGGGCCGGACCGTCGCGTTAGGGTCACTGCACACCCCGAGGAGCCACTGACCCACCACGGACTCATGCGGCCCGGGGACGGGACCCGCGAGGGTGACGACGACGGACGGACGAGGAGAGTCGTGAACGAGACGAGCCACGCAGCATCGCCGCAGGCGCGCGGCGAGGGCCCGAACCTGGGCCTCAACGACCACATCTACAACCGGCTGATGCGCGAGCGCATCATCTGGCTCGGCTCCGAGGTGCGCGACGAGAACGCCAACGCCATCTGCGCGCAGATGATGCTCCTGGCGGCGGAGGACCCCGAGAAGGACATCTACCTGTACATCAACTCGCCCGGCGGCTCCATCACGGCCGGCATGGCGATCTACGACACGATGCAGTACATCCAGCCGGACGTGGCCACGGTCGCGATGGGCATGGCGGCCTCGATGGGGCAGTTCCTGCTCTCGTCCGGTGCCAAGGGCAAGCGCTACATCACGCCGCACGCCCGCGTGCTCATGCACCAGCCCTCGGGCGGCATCGGCGGCACCGCGACGGACGTCCGCATCAACGCCGAGCTCATCCTGCACATGAAGCGCGTGCTGGCCGAGCTGACGGCCGAGCAGACGGGCAAGTCCGTCGAGCAGATCAACATCGACGCCGACCGCGACCGCTGGTTCACCGCGGACGAGGCGCTCGAGTACGGCTTCGTCGACCACGTCGTGACCCACTCCGGGTCGGTCAGCGGCGGCGGCGGCACGGCCGCCTCCTGAGCCCCCCAGCCGACCTGAGATTCAAGGAGCACCCGTGAGCACCGAGCACCAGTTCATCTCCCGCGCCGCGGCCCTCGCCGGGTCGCACGGCGGGCGCGCCCTGCCGAACGGCGCCCCGTCGTCGCGCTACGTCCTGCCGCAGTTCGAGGAGCGCACCGCCTACGGCTTCAAGCGCCAGGACCCGTACACCAAGCTCTTCGAGGACCGGATCATCTTCCTCGGCGTGCAGGTGGACGACGCGTCGGCCGACGACGTCATGGCCCAGCTCCTGGTCCTGGAGAGCCAGGACCCGGACCGCGACATCATCCTGTACATCAACTCGCCCGGCGGCTCGTTCACGGCCATGACGGCGATCTACGACACGATGCAGTACATCAAGCCGCAGATCCAGACGGTCTGCCTCGGCCAGGCGGCGTCGGCCGCGGCCGTGCTCCTGGCGGCGGGGACGCCCGGCAAGCGCCTCGCGCTGCCGAACGCCCGCGTCCTCATCCACCAGCCGGCGATGGAGGGTGGCGGCTACGCGCAGGCGTCCGACATCGAGATCCACGCCAACGAGCTGATCCGGATGCGGGAGTGGCTGGAGGCGACCCTGGCCAAGCACTCCGGCCGGGACGAGGAGCAGGTCCGCAAGGACATCGAGCGGGACAAGATCCTGTCCGCCGAGCAGGCGCGCGAGTACGGCCTGGTGGACCAGGTGCTCGAGAGCCGCAAGGCGGCCGTCGTCCCCGCCTGACGCGGGAGACCCCCGGGAGCGGTCTCCCGGGGGTGAAGACACGCCGCGCGGCCCGCGCGGGCTGACAGCGCGGGCGGCGTGGTGTGCAATGGTCATAGGTGCGTCCCGGACCCGGGCGCCAGGGAGGGGAACACGGTGGCACGCATCGGGGACGGCGCGGACCTGCTCAAGTGCTCCTTCTGCGGGAAGAGCCAGAAGCAGGTCAAGAAGCTCATCGCCGGGCCGGGCGTCTACATCTGCGACGAGTGCATCGACCTGTGCAACGAGATCATCGAGGAGGAGCTCGCCGAGGCCACCGAGGTGGGCATGGTCGAGCTGCCCAAGCCGCGCGAGATCTTCGACTTCCTCGAGCAGTACATCATCGGCCAGGAGCCCGCGAAGCGGTCCCTCGCGGTGGCGGTGTACAACCACTACAAGCGGATCCAGGCGGGTGAGCTCAGCCGCGTCGGCAACGACGCGGACGCCGTCGAGCTGGCGAAGTCGAACATCCTGCTCATCGGCCCGACCGGCTGCGGCAAGACGTACCTCGCGCAGACGCTCGCGAAGATGCTCAACGTGCCGTTCGCCATCGCCGACGCCACGGCCCTGACCGAGGCCGGCTACGTCGGCGAGGACGTCGAGAACATCCTCCTCAAGCTCATCCAGGCCGCTGACTACGACGTCAAGAAGGCCGAGACGGGCATCATCTACATCGACGAGGTCGACAAGATCGCCCGGAAGAGCGAGAACCCGTCGATCACGCGCGACGTGTCGGGCGAGGGCGTGCAGCAGGCCCTGCTCAAGATTCTCGAGGGCACGACGGCGTCGGTGCCCCCGCAGGGCGGCCGCAAGCACCCGCACCAGGAGTTCATCCAGATCGACACGACGAACGTGCTGTTCATCGTCGCGGGCGCGTTCGCCGGGCTGGACGAGATCATCACCTCGCGTGCCGGGCGCCGCGGGATCGGGTTCGGCGCGCCGCTGCACTCCGCCGACGACACCGACGTGTTCGGCGACGTCATGCCCGAGGACCTGCTGAAGTTCGGGCTCATCCCCGAGTTCATCGGCCGCGTCCCCGTCATCACCACCGTCTCGCCGCTCGACCAGCAGGCGCTCGTCCGCATCCTCACCGAGCCGCGCAACGCACTGGTCAAGCAGTACCAGCGCATGTTCGAGATCGACGGCGTCGAGCTCGAGTTCACGCCGGACGCGGTCGAGGCGATCGCCGACCAGGCGCTGCTGCGGGGCACGGGCGCGCGCGGCCTGCGGGCGATCCTCGAAGAGGTGCTCCAGCAGGTGATGTTCGACGTCCCCAGCCGCGACGACATCGCGCGTGTGGTCGTGACGCGCGAGACGGTCCTGGAGAACGTCAACCCGACGATCGTCCCCCGCGAGCCGGCGGCCAAGCGCACGCCGCGCGAGAAGTCCGCCTGAGCGGACGCCACGACGCAGCCGACGCCCCGCCACCTCCTGGTGCGCGGGGCGTCGTCGTCGCAAGAGGTGGCGCCAGGGCGCGCCGTGGGCAAGGGTGGAGGGATCCGGAGGCCGCGCAGCGACGCGCGGCTGTCAGCGACCAGATCGTGAGGCCCTGATGAAGCTCGACTCCCTCAAGCCCCTCATCCACCACGACGGACCCCTGACCACCGTGTGCCTCGACGTGACGCGCGGCGACGAGTCCAGCGGGGACCGCGAGGTCCGCAGTCGGTGGAACGGGATGCGCAGGGAGCTCGAGCACCAGGGTGCGTCCGCGGAGGCGCTGCAGGCGATCGAGGACCTCGTGCTGCGGCCCACGCACGTCCCGGGGCCGCACGGGCGCTACGTCGTCGCGTCCGGCTCGCGCATCCTCATGGACCGCGTGCTCGCCGCTCCGCCCGTGCGCGACGAGGCCTTCCACGACGGCGCTCCGTCGCTGTCACCCGCCGTCATGGCGGCCGACGAGGCGGTGCGCTACCTCCTCGTGGAGATCGACCGGCAGGGCGCCGACCTCATCTGGTCCGACCCCGACGCGCGCGAGCCCGGAGACGTGGTGGACCACGTCGAGGGCGGGCACGACGAGCTCCACAAGGTCGGTGGCGGCGGCTGGGCGCACCGCCGGTTCCAGATGCGGGTCCAGGACTCCTGGGAGCGCAACGCCGAGGCCGTGGCGGCGGAGGTCGACCGCGTCGTGACGGCCAAGCGGCCCGAGCTCGTCCTGGTGACCGGCGACGTCCGCGCGGTCGCGCTCGTCCGCGACGAGGTCGGGCACGCCGCCAAGGAGCTCCTCGTCGAGGTGCCGGGCGGCGCGCGGGCCGACGGTGTCAAGGAGGACGTCTTCGCGCAGAACGTCCACGAGGTGCTCGAGGCCTACCGCGCCCGGCGTCGGGAGGCCGTCGCGGAGCGGGTGCGGGAGGCGCTCGGCCGCGGTGACGGCGCCGTGACGTCGCTCGACGACCTCGTCGACGTGCTCCGCAAGGGGCAGGTCTCCGAGCTCGTCGTCATCCGCGACGCGGCCGGGGCGTCCGTCGCGAGGCTGAGCGAGCGATCGCTGTGGTGCGGGCCCGACCCGCTCCACCTGGGTGTCCGGCGGGAGGACGTCACCTCGCTCGGCGTCGCCGAGGAGGAGGTGCGCAAGCTGCGCGCCGACATCGTGGTGCTGCGCGCCGCGATCGCCCAGGACGCCGGCTTCACGTTCGCCATGGAGGGCAGCCTCGACCTCGTCGACGGCGTCGGCGCCCTGCTCCGCTGGACCGACGCGGGCACGCCGCACGAGACGGCCCCCGCGTACACGGCCGACACCCACCACCGCCGCCACTGACGACCGCCCACGAGGCACCCCGCGGTGGACCGGGAGGGGTGCCTCGCGGGGTCGGCGCCGCTCAGCGGGCGTAGAGGTCCTCGATGCGGTCGGCGAAGTCGCGCAGGACGAGGCCGCGCTTCACCTTGAGACTGGGGGTGAGGTAGCCGTTGGCCTCGGTGAAGTCGCTCGGCAGCACGTGGATCTTGCGGATGGACTCGGCGCGGGAGACCGCCTCGTTGGTGCGCTCCACGGCCCGGTCGAGCGCCGCGAGCACCGCGTGGCTCCGGGAGGCCGCGGCGGGGTCCATCGGCGGCAGGCCGTGGGAGGCGAGCCAGCCCGGGAGCATCTCGGCGTCGAGGGTCACGAGCGCGCCGATGAACGGCCGTCCGTCGCCGACGACGACGACCTGGCTCACGAGCGGGTGGGCACGCAGGCGGTCCTCGAGCACCGCCGGCGCGACGTTCTTGCCGCCCGCGGTGACGATGATCTCCTTCTTGCGGCCCGTGATCGTCAGGTAGCCGTCCTCGTCGAGCGAGCCGAGGTCGCCGGTGCGGAACCAGCCGTCGACCAGCGCGGCCGCGGTGGCGTCGGGGTTCGCGTGGTAGCCGCGGAAGACGTGCGGACCGGCGATCTCGATCTCGCCGTCGTCCGCGATGCGTGCCGCGGTGCCGGGGAACGGCGGGCCCACGGTGCCGATCTTCGTCTTCTCGGGCCGGTTGACGGCGGTCGGCGCCGTCGTCTCCGTGAGCCCGTAGCCCTCCAGCACCCGAACCCCGAGGCCGCGGTAGAAGTGCCCGAGCCGCTCCCCGAGGGGCGCGCCGCCGGAGACCGCGTACTCCGCCGCGCCGCCGAGCGCCGCCCGCAGCTTGCCGAGCACGAGGCGGTCGGCCAGCGCGTGCTGCGCCTTGAGCGCCGCCGCCGGCCCGCCCGGCTGGTCCTGCGCGCGCGAGTACTCGATCGACGTCCGTACGGCCCAACGGAACAGCCGGAGCTTCACGCCGCCGGCCGCCTTCTGCTCGGCGGAGTTGTAGACCTTCTCGAACACGCGCGGCACGGCCAGGATGAACGTCGGCCGGAAGCTCGCGAGGTCCGCGAGCAGGTTCTTGGTGTCGGGCGTGTGCCCCATCACGGCGCCCGACGGGATGCACAGCACCTGGATGAACCGCGCGAACACGTGGGCCAGGGGCATGAAGAGCAGCGTCCGCGACGTGGGCTTGGCGACGACGTCCTCGAGCCCGGCGACGCCCTCGAGCGCGAGCGAGACGAAGTTCCCGTGGGTGAGCTCGACGCCCTTGGGGTTCCCGGTCGTGCCCGAGGTGTAGATGATCGTGGCGAGGTCGGCCATGCCGGCCGCCGCGCTCCGACGCTCGATCTCGTCGTCGTCGACGCGCTCGCCCTCGGCCCGCAGCGTCTCGAGTCCGCCCTCGTCGATGACGAGCACGGCCGTCAGCGACGGCAGCGAGGCCCGGACGGACTCGGTCGCCGCCGCGTGCGCCGTGGTCTCCACGACCGCCAGGCGCACGTCCGCGTCCGCGAGGATCCACCGGATCTGCTCGGCCGACGACGTCTCGTACACCGGCACGGGCACCGCGCCCGCCGCCCAGACGGCGAAGTCGAGCAGGGTCCACTCGTAGCGCGTCCGGCTCATGATCGAGACCCGGTCGCCGACCTCGACGCCGCGCGCCACCAGGCCCTTGGCCACCGCCGTCACCTGGTCGACGAAGGACCGCGTGGAGACCGGCGTCCACGTGCCCCCGAGGCCCTGCTTGCGCTCGACGAGGACCCCGCCGGGCGATCGCTCGAGCCGGGCCGCGAGCAGCCCGGGGATGGACATCTCCGGGTCGGTGGAGACGAGGCTGGGGCTGGCGAACTCGCGCACGCGCGGACCTTCCGATGGGGACGCCTGCCCTGGTGGCCGGCCCCGCGACGATATCGCGCGGGCGCGGCGCGTCAGGGCTGGTCGTGGTGGTGGGTGGGGTCCAGCACGCGGGCGAGGAACGAGCGTGTGCGCTCGTGCTCGGGCGCGCCGATCACACGGTCCGGCGGGCCCTGCTCGACCACGACGCCGTCGTCCATGAAGACGACCCGGTCGGCGACCTCGCGCGCGAACGCCATCTCGTGGGTCACGACGAGCATCGTCATCCCCGCGTCGGCGAGGTCGCGCATGACGGCGAGCACGTCGCCCACGAGCTCGGGGTCCAGCGCCGACGTCGGCTCGTCGAAGAGCATGAGCGCCGGGTCCATGCTCAGGGCGCGCGCGATCGCGACGCGCTGCTGCTGCCCGCCCGAGAGCTGGGCCGGTGACGACGTCGCCCGGTCCGCGAGGCCCACGAGGGTGAGGTTGCGCAGCGCGACCTCCTCCGCCTCGGCGGCCGAGCGGCGCAGGACCGTCCGTTGCGCGAGCGTGCAGTTCTCGAGCACGGAGCGGTGGGGGAAGAGGTTGAACTGCTGGAACACCATCCCGACGTGCGTGCGCACGCGGTCGATGTCGACGTCGGGGTCGGTGACCTCGGTGCCGAGGACGTGGATCGTCCCGGCCGTCGGCTGCTCGAGCAGGTTGACGCACCGCAGCAGCGTGGACTTGCCGGACCCGGACGGCCCGATGACGCAGACCACCTCGCCCTGGCCGACCTGGAGGTCGATGCCGCGCAGCACCTCGCGCTCGCCGAAGGACTTGTGCAGCCCGCTGATGTCGACGACGGTCGGCGGGACCTGCGACGTTCCGGCGCTCATACGTGCCCCTTGTGACCGGTCGTCCGCTCGAGCCATCGGGTGACCGAGCTCAGCGGGATGGTGATGAGGAGGTAGACGAGCCCGACGAGGACGATGGACGTCATGCCGCCGCTCGCCTCGCTGAGCGCGTTGCGCCCGAGCTTGGTGAGCTCGTAGTCGGTCACGAGCAGGCCGAGCCCGAAGACCAGGGAGGTGTCCTTGGTCAGGAGGACCACCTCGTTCGTCAGCGGCGGCAGCACGATCCGGAACGCCTGCGGGATGACGATGCGCAGCGTCGTGCTGGTGGCGGACATGCCGAGCGACCGCGCCGCCTCGACCTGGCCGCGCGGGACGGCCTGGATGCCGGCCCGCAGCGTCTCGGCGATGTACGCGGCCGAGACGACGCCGAGCGCGAGCGCGATCTGCAGCACGACCGAGTCGAACCGGATCTCGAAGGCTGCCGGGATCGCGTAGCCGAACGCGAACACGACGAGCAGCGCGGGGATGCCCCGGAAGAACTCGACGTACCCCGTGGCGATGATCCGGTAGATCCGCACGGACGAGAGCTTCATCAGCGCGAGCAGCAGGCCCAGGCTGAGCCCGACGACGAACGCCGCACCCGTGTACACGATCGTGTTCAGGGCCGCCCGGGGCAGCGCCGGGGCGAGCGCGCGGATGGCCTCGGGGTTGGCGAACGTCGTGCCCATGCGCGCCCAGTCGGTCGTGACGGCGACCACGACGAGGAGCGCGACGAGCACGGCGTACTGCACGCGCCGCGACACCTGCTGGCGCCGCCGCGGGCTCATGCGTGCCCGGCCCGCCGCGACGGCGGCCCGGGCGTCGGTCGTCGCCATCAGCCCTCGGCCGGCGCGGTGCCGATGTACTGGGTGTAGATCTCGTCGTACGTGCCGTCCTCGCGGATGCGCTCGAGGGTCCCGTTCACCGCGTCGAGCAGGGCGGTGCTCCCGGTCCGCACGCCGAGGCCGTACTGCTCGCCGGTGCTGAACGTGGTGCCGATCTCCAGGTCGTCGCCGACGAACGGGCCGAGCACGGCGATGTCGTTGATCGCGGCGTCGATCTGGCCGGAGCGCAGCGCCTCGACCTGGAGGCCGAGGTCCTCGAACTGGACCGTCTCGAGCCCCTCGTCGGCGGCCCAGCTCTCACCCGTCGTCGCGCCCTGGACGCCGACCTTGAGGCCCGCGAGGTCGTCGACCGACGCGAGGTCCGCGCCGGCGGCGACGAGCAGCCCCTGGTCCGCGTCGAAGTAGGGGTCGGAGAAGTCCATCTTGCTCTCGCGCTCCTCGGTGATCGTGAGCCCCGACGCCACGACGTCGCAGTTCCCGGACTCGAGGTCCTGGCCGGACTGGATGCCCTCGAACGGCGTGACGAGCGTCGCGAGCTCCACGCCGAGGTCGGTCGCGACCTCCTGCGTGATCGCGATGTCGAGGCCGACGATCTCGCCACCCTCCTCGTACTCGAAGGGCTCGAACGGCGGGTTCGTGCAGACGGTGAGGGTGCCCTCGTCGATGAGCTGTACCTCGCCCGCGGCGGCCGCGCCGTCGTCGGTGGCGGTCGAGCTGCAGGCCGCGAGCGCGAGCACGGCGAGCCCGACGACGGCGGTGGTCCGGGTCCGGCGGAGCATGAGGGGTCCTCTCGGTGGTCGTGCGATCCGATGGAAGTTTATTCGCTCGCCACCATAGGTATGCAGAGAATCTGCCCGATGTGACGAACGTCCCTTCCCCGGCACGACCACCGAGGGCTCGGGCGCGAGGCCTACCGCGCCTCGGCCTCGCCGAGCTCGTGCGCGCGCACCTGCGCCACCTCGACCTCGTCCGCAACCAGGGTGAGCTCGCGGGCGCGACCCGCGGCCCGGACGTCCACGGC
>CAUQTR010000012.1:0-13291 GCA_963521045.1 uncultured Actinotalea sp. | reverse complement strand
GGCCCCCGCCCCGGCGGCCCGCCCGGGCCGCGCCGGGGCCGGGTCCGCCGCGCGGGGCGCCCCGGGCGCGGGGGGGGCGGACACGCCCGCGTGTCGCGACCCGAACGCTCCAGTTCGCGGCTCGAGAGTGGGGTGGGGGGTTAGAAGGCGCGGGTGATCATGGCGCGCTTGACCTCTTGGATCGCCTTGGTGACCTCGATGCCGCGGGGGCAGGCCTCCGTGCAGTTGAAGACCGTGCGGCAGCGCCACACGCCCTCCTTGTCGTTGAGGATCTCGAGGCGCTGGGCACCACCCTCGTCGCGGCTGTCGAAGATGAAGCGGTGCGCGTTGACGATCGCCGCGGGGCCGAAGTACTGGCCGTCCGTCCAGAACACCGGGCACGACGACGTGCACGCGGCGCACAGGATGCACTTGGTGGTGTCGTCGTAGCGCTCGCGCTCCTCCGGGGACTGCCGGCGCTCGGCGGACGGCTGGTTGCCACCGGTGATGAGGAACGGCATGACCTCGCGGTAGGACGCGAAGAACGGCTCCATGTCGACGACGAGGTCCTTCTCGACGGGCAGGCCCTTGATCGGCTCGACCGTGATCGGCTTCTTGATGTCGAGGTCCTTGAGCAGCGTCTTGCACGCCAGCCGGTTGCGGCCGTTGATCCGCATCGCGTCGGACCCGCAGATGCCGTGCGCGCACGAGCGGCGGAAGGTCAGCGACCCGTCGTGCTCCCACTTGATCTTGTGCATCGCGTCGAGGACGCGGTCGGTGCCGTGCGCGGTGACCGTGAACTCCTCCCAGTACGCCTCCGGCTCGGGGGCGTCGGGGTTGAAGCGCCGGATGCGCAGCGTGACGTCGAAGCTCGGGATGGCGCCGACCTTCGGCTCGGGGGCCGATGCCTCGCGGGTGTCCAGTGCGGTCATCAGTACTTGCGCTCCATCGGCTGGTAGCGGGTCACGGTCACCGGCTTGGTGTCGAGGCGGATCTCCGTCTCGCCCGGCACGCCGGTCGGCCGCGCATAGGCCATCGTGTGCTTCATGAACCTCTCGTCGTCGCGCGAGGGGAAGTCCTCGCGGAAGTGCCCGCCGCGCGACTCCTCGCGCGCGAGCGCCCCGACGACGACGACCTCGGCCAGGTCGAGCAGGAAGCCGAGCTCGATCGCCTCGAGCAGGTCGGTGTTGTACCGGCGTCCCTTGTCCTGGACGCCGACCGCGAGGTAGCGCTTCTTGAGCGCGCGCACGTCGGCGAGCGCCTGGTCGAGCGACTCGGCGGTGCGGAACACCTGCGCGTTGGCGTCCATCGACTCCTGCAGCGCCCGGCGGATGTCGGACACCCGGTCGCTCGCGACGGCGTCGCGCATGCGCTCGATCTCGGTCACGACGGCGCTCGTCGGCGCCTCGGGCAGGTCGACCCACGACGCCGTCTGCGCGTACGCCGCCGCGGCGATCCCGGCGCGCTTGCCGAAGACGTTGATGTCCAGCAGCGAGTTGGTGCCGAGGCGGTTGGAGCCGTGCACGGACACGCACGCGACCTCGCCCGCGGCGAACAGCCCACGCACGACGTCGGTGTTGTTGCGCAGCACCTCGGCGTCGATCGTGGTCGGCACGCCGCCCATGGCGTAGTGCGCCGTGGGGTAGACGGGGACCGGCTCGGTGTACGGCTCGATCCCGAGGTAGGTGCGCGCGAACTCGGTGATGTCGGGCAGCTTGGCGTCGATGTGGGCCGGCTCGAGGTGCGTGAGGTCGAGCAGCACGTAGTCCTTGTTCGGCCCGGCTCCCCGGCCCTCGCGGACCTCGTTGGCCATCGACCGGGCGACGATGTCGCGCGGCGCGAGGTCCTTGATGGTCGGCGCGTAGCGCTCCATGAAGCGCTCGCCCTCGCTGTTGCGCAGGATCGCGCCCTCGCCGCGCGCCGCCTCGGACAGGAGGATCCCCAGGCCCGCGAGGCCTGTCGGGTGGAACTGGAAGAACTCCATGTCCTCGAGCGGGATGCCGCGCCGCAGCGCGAGCGCCATCCCGTCCCCCGTGAGGGTGTGCGCGTTCGACGTCGTCTTGAAGATCTTGCCCGCGCCGCCGGTCGCGAAGACCACGGACTTGGCGCGGAACACGTGGATCTCGCCGGTGGACAGCTCGTAGGCGACGACGCCGCTCACGACGACGTCCTCGCCGTCCGCCACGTCGCCCGTCGTGAGGTCGTGGGTGAGTAGCACGTCCAGGACGTAGAACTCGTTGAAGAACTCCACGTCCTGCTTGACGCACTGCTGGTAGAGCGTCTGCAGGATCATGTGGCCCGTGCGGTCCGCGGCGTAGCACGAGCGGCGGACGGCGGCCTCCCCGTGGTTGCGCGTGTGACCACCGAACCGGCGCTGGTCGATCTTGCCCTCGGGCGTGCGGTTGAACGGCAGGCCCATGCGCTCGAGGTCGAGGACGGCGTCGATCGCCTCCTTGGCCATGACCTCCGCGGCGTCCTGGTCGACGAGGTAGTCCCCGCCCTTGACGGTGTCGAAGGTGTGCCACTCCCAGTTGTCGTCCTCGACGTTCGCGAGCGCCGCGCACATGCCGCCCTGGGCCGCGCCCGTGTGCGAGCGGGTCGGGTAGAGCTTGGTGAGCACCGCGGTGCGCGCCCGGGTCGAGGACTCCAGCGCAGCCCGCATGCCCGCGCCGCCGGCGCCGACGATGACGACGTCGTACTGGTGGGTCTGCATCAGGTTCTTCGGTCCTCTTCTGGGGTCAGGTCCCGGGCTCGCCGGGCGGTCGGGAGCGGGCGGCTCAGGCGGTGCAGAACGACGGCAGCAGGTCCGCCGGGGCGCCGGCCGGGCACGGGTCGAACGTGAAGATCACGAGGGTGCCGAGCACGACGACCACGGTGAACGCGAGGTAGAGCGCGCTCTTGAGCACGACCCGCGTGCCGGTGCGCTCGGCGTAGTCGTTGATGATCGTCCGGACGCCGTTGGTGCCGTGGATCATCGCGAGCCAGAGCATGAGCAGGTCCCAGACCTGCCAGAGCGGCGACGCCCACTTGCCCGCCACGAAGCCGAAGTCGATGGCGTTGATCCCGTCGCCGTCGATGAGGTTCATGAACAGGTGGCCGAAGATCAGGACGAGCAGCAGGACGCCGGACGCCCGCATGAACACCCAGCCGTACAGCTCGTAGTTCGTGCGCGTCGTCCGCCGGCCCGAGCGCGGGCTGCGCGGCGCGGCGACCGTCGGGGCCTGGGTCTGGAGCTGGGCCATCAGTGGCCTCCGAAGACGTTCATGAGGTGCCGCGGCAGGAAGCCCGCCATGGTCACGACGAACAGGCCGAGCACGACCCAGAGCATGACGCGCTGATAGCGCGGACCCTTCGACCAGAAGTCCACGAGCATCACGCGGATGCCGTTGAAGGCGTGGAAGACGATCGCCGCCACGAGCCCGGCTTCGCCCAGCCCCATGATCGGGTTCTTGTACGTGCCGATCACGGCGTTGTACGCCTCGGGCGAGACGCGGACGAGCGACGTGTCGAGCACGTGGACGAGCAGGAAGAAGAAGATGAGGAAGCCGGTCACGCGGTGCGCGACCCAGGACCACATCCCCTCGCGGCCGCGGTAGAGCGTGCCAGCCGGTGCTTCGGGCACTGAGGGTTCCTCCCGGGCAGGTCGTGGTGACGTCGTCGTCCGGCCGGGGCTGCTCAGCACGCCCGTGGCCCGAGGTCACTGTACGTCCCGACTGTAGCCACCGGCGCGGCTCGCACGGCCGCGCGCCAGGGCCAGGAGTCCTGCTCAACGGCCTGCGGGGCCCCGTGCCACCCCGATTGTGACGAACGCCACAGGCCTCGGAGCCCTGGTCGCACAGGCGTCGCAAGCCCTGGCACGATCAGGCGTCATGACGACGTCACCCGGCCCTGTCCCCGGCTTCCGCGCGGTCGTCCCGGCCGGCGGCGCCGGCACGCGCCTGTGGCCCCTGTCCCGCGCGGGAGCCCCGAAGTTCCTGCACGACCTCACCGGGACGGGCCGCACCCTCCTGCAGGGGACGGTCGACCGCCTGCTGCCCCTCACGGGCCCCGCCGGCGTCGTCGTCGTCACCGGGCAGGTCCACGAGCGGGCGGTACGAGAGCAGCTGCCCGAGCTCGGGTCCGGTGACGTCCTCGCCGAGCCGTCCCCGCGCGACTCGATGGCGGCCATCGGCCTCGCCGCCGCCGTGCTGGTCGAGCGCGAGGGCGACGTCGTGCTGGGCTCGTTCGCCGCCGACCACGTCATCGACGGCGGACCGGGCTTCGCGGACGCGGTGAGGGACGCGGTCGTGGCGGCGCGTGAGGGGTACCTCGTGACCGTGGGCATCCCGGCGAGCGGGCCGTCGACCGCCTTCGGCTACGTGCACCTCGGCGAGCCGCTCGGCCTGCCGGACGCCCCGCGCGCACGCCACGTCCAGGGCTTCACCGAGAAGCCGGACGCGACCACCGCAGCGGCCTACCTCGCGACCGGTGAGTACCGGTGGAACGCCGGCATGTTCGTGGTGCGCGCCGAGGTGCTGCTCGACCACCTCGCCCGCCTCCACCCCGAGCTGCACGCGGGCCTGCGCGAGATCGCGGCGGCGTGGGACACCGACGCGCGAGACGAGGTCACGGCGCGGATCTGGCCGGCGCTCCTGCGGATCGCGATCGACCACGCGATCGCCGAGCCGGTCGCCGCCCAGGGCGGCGTCGCGATCGTCGACGGCGCGTTCGGCTGGGACGACGTCGGCGACTTCGCCTCGCTCGGCGACATCCTCCCGACCACCGGCGGCGTCGCGGGCGGCACGCACGTCCTGGGCGACCCCGCCGACGCCCTGGTCGTCGACGCGCGCGACGCGCTCGTCGTGCCCCGCTCGGGGCGCCTCGTGACGGTCCTGGGCCTGGACGACGTCGTCGTCGTGGACACCCCCGACGCGGTGCTCGTCACCACCCGCGAGCACGCTCAGCGGCTCAAGAGCGTGGTCGACGCCGTGCGCGAGCGGGGGCGCACGGACCTCCTCTGAGCGGTCACCGCCGCGAGGCGTCCGGGCGTGCGCGGTGGGCGAGGGGGTCCCGCCGCCCGCCCTCCACGGCCTCACCCCGGGCGACGAACTAGGCTCGTGGGGTGCTCGATGCTGCGATGACCGTCCCCGCCGACCATCTGAACGCCCGCGTCGACGCCCTCCAGGACGAGCTCGTCGCCTTCCGCCGCGACCTGCACGCGCACCCCGAGGTGGCCCACACCGAGCGGCGGACCACCGACCGCGTCGCCGAGCGGCTGCGGGCCGCGGGCCTGACGCCACGCCTGCTGCCGGGCACGGGTCTCGTGTGCGACCTCGGCCCCACCAGCGTCGCGACGCGCCGCCGCCGGATCGCGCTGCGCGCGGACCTGGACGCCCTGCCCGTCGCCGACCGGTGCCCCCACGCGTGGCGCTCGACGGTCGCCGGTGTCGCGCACGCGTGCGGGCACGACGTGCACACGGCGGTCGTCCTCGGGGCGGGGCTCGTGCTGGCGGAGCTCGCTGCGCAGGATCGGCTGAGCACCGGTGTGCGGCTGATCTTCCAGCCGGCCGAGGAGGTCCAGCCCGGTGGTGCGCTCCAGGCGGTCGAGGCCGGGGCGATGGACGGCGTCGCGCGAGTGTTCGCGGTGCACTGCGACCCCAAGCTCGACGTCGGCCGCGTCGGCACCCGGATCGGCCCGATCACCTCGGCGTCCGACCCCGTGACCGTCACGGTCACGGGCCCCGGCGGGCACACCTCCCGGCCCCATCTCACCGGGGACGTCGTGTACGCCCTGGGTCAGGTCATCACCCAGGTACCCGCGGTGCTCGGACGGCGCCTGGACCCGCGATCCGGGGTCAACCTCACGTGGGGTCAGGTGCACGCGGGTACGGCGAGCAACGCCATCCCCTCGACGGGAACGGTGCGCGGCACGCTGCGCTGCCTCGACGCCCGCGCCTGGGAGGAGGCGGCGGCCGTGCTGCGGGAGGCGGTCGAGCACGTCGTGGCCCCGTACCGCGTCGAGGTGGACGTCCAGCACCACCGCGGCGTCCCGCCGGTCGACAACGAGGCGGCCTCCACCCGTCTGCTCGACGCCGCGGTCCGCGACGTGCTCGGGCCGACGGCTCTCGAGCTCACCGAGCAGTCGCTGGGCGGCGAGGACTTCGCCTGGCTGCTGACCCGTGCCCCGGGCGCGATGGCGCGGCTCGGGACGCGCACCCCCGGCGGCCGGACCTTCGACATCCACCAGGGCGACTTCGACGTCGACGAGCGGGCCATCGGCGTGGGGGTGCGGCTGCTGACCCGCGTGGCGCTCCTCGCGGGCGAGCCCGGGGCCGAGCCGGCCCCGGCCTGACCCGGATCGCGCCGGACCACCCGGACGGCCGAGCGCAACATTCCGGTTGGGTAACAACCCCGCCGGTGATACCGGCCGGTAACACTGGGCCGCGGCGCCGCGGTTAGGGTGCCAGTGCCAGCCGGTCAGGTGCCGGTGGTGACGACGCAGTGACGGAGCGCGCCCGCAGGGCACCCGCAGCACCCCGCGGGCCCTCGGCAGGCAGGCCCACCGGCAGACACAACGGGAGTACGACGTGACAAGACTGACGCGAGCAGCGGTCCTGACGGCCGCCGCGGCCCTCGCCCTGGCGGCGTGCGGCGCGGCCCCCGAGGAGGAGCCGGAGGCGACCGCCGGTGGCGAGGAGACCTCTGCCGAGGAGACGGTCGACTACACCGCGTGCATGGTCTCGGACGAGGGCGGCTTCGACGACGCCTCGTTCAACCAGTCCGGGTTCGAGGGCCTCGAGCGGGCTGAGCAGGAGCTCGGCATCGAGACGCGCACGGCCGAGTCCGCCGACCCCGGTCAGTACGCCGGCAACGTCGACTCGATGGTCCAGGAGGGCTGCGACCTCATCATCGGCGTCGGCTTCGCGCTCGAGGACGCCGTCCAGGAGGCCGCCGAGGCCAACCCGGACATCAGCTTCGCACTCGTGGACAGCGGCTTCTCGGACGAGGAGTTCAACCCCGTCACGCTCGACAACGCCAAGCCGCTCCTGTTCAACACGCACGAGGCGGCGTACCTCGCCGGCTACCTCGCGGGCGGCACGACGGTCACCAAGACCGTCGCCACCTACGGCGGCATGCCCTTCCCGTCGGTCACGATCTTCATGGACGGCTTCTACGACGGCGTCCAGAAGTGGAACGAGGACAACGGTGACGCGGTCCAGGTCCTCGGCTGGGACAAGGCCGCGCAGAACGGCTCGATGATCGGCAACTTCTCCGACACCGAGGCCGGCCGCGCGACGACCGAGCAGTTCATCGCCTCGGGCGCGGACATCATCCTCCCCGTCGCCGGGCCCGTCGGTGCCGGTTCGCTCAACGCCGCCTCGCAGGCCGAGGGCGTGTCCGTCATCTGGGTGGACTCGGACGGCTACGAGCAGGCGTCGAACGCGGACAACAAGAGCCTGATCCTCACCTCGGTGATCAAGCAGATCGGCACCGCGGTGTTCGACACGATCGCCGCCGCCGTCGACGGTGGCTTCACGTCCGACCCGTACGTGGGCACGCTCGAGAACGGTGGCGTCGACCTGGCGCCTCTGCACGACTTCGAGGCGACCGTCCCGGCCGAGCTCACGGACGCCGTGGACGGCCTGCGCGAGCAGATCATCTCGGGCGAGCTCGTCGTCGAGTCGCCGTCGGCCACGCCGACGGAGTGATCGACAGCTGAAGCACGGGTGGTGGCCCGGGGGGCCCGGCGCCCCGGGCCACCGTCATGGGTGGGCCCACCCACGACGTCCTACCGCACGACGTGGTGCGGGCGGCCGTCGAAGGGCCTGTGGCGACGCGCAGACGCGTCACTACTCTCGGAGCAGCACCGATGTGGAGGGCGACACCGCCGTGAGCCTGGAACTACCCCGCTGGGAGCAGTCGTGAAGCTGGAGCTGCAAGGCATCACCAAGCGCTTCGGCCCGCTGGTCGCCAACAACGCGATCGACCTGACGTTCGCGCCGGGCGAGATCCACGCGCTGCTCGGCGAGAACGGCGCCGGCAAGTCCACGCTGATGAACGTGCTCTACGGGCTGTACCAGCCCGACGAGGGCCAGATCCTCGTCGACGACGTCCCCGTGCGCTTCGCTGGCCCCGGCGACGCCATGGCCGCGGGCATCGGCATGGTGCACCAGCACTTCATGCTCGTCCCCGTCTTCACCGTCGCCGAGAACGTCGTGCTCGGGCACGAGCCGACGTCGGGCCTGGGCGGCGTCCTCGACCTGACCGAGGCACGTCGCCGCGTCCGCGAGATCTCGGACCGGTTCGGCTTCGCGGTGGACCCCGACGCCCTGGTCGAGGACCTGCCCGTCGGCGTCCAGCAGCGCGTCGAGATCATCAAGGCGCTCAGCCGCGACGCCCAGGTCCTCATCCTGGACGAGCCCACCGCGGTCCTCACGCCGCAGGAGACCGACGAGCTCATCGCGATCATGCGCCAGCTCAAGGCCGCCGGGACCTCCATCGTCTTCATCACCCACAAGCTGCGCGAGGTGCGTGCCGTCGCCGACCGGATCACGGTGATCCGCAGGGGCACGGTCGTCGGGACCGCCCAGCCGAGCGACAGCGAGGCCCAGCTCGCCTCCCTCATGGTCGGCCGCACGGTCGACCTGGGCGTCGACAAGACGCCCGCCGACCTCGGCGACGCGACCTTCCGGGTCACCGACCTGACCGTCCTCGACCCGAACGGCGGCCGGGCGGTCGACGGGGTGAGCCTCGAGGTCCACCGCAACGAGATCCTCGCGATCGCCGGGGTCCAGGGCAACGGCCAGTCGGAGCTCGCGGAGACCATCCTCGGCCTGCGCCAGGCGACGGCCGGCTCGATCACGCTCGACGGGCGTGAGCTGCGCGGCAGCAGCGTCGACGACGTGCTGCGGGCCGGCGTGGGCTTCGTCCCGGAGGACCGCAGCACGGACGGGCTGATCTCGTCCTTCTCCATCGCCGAGAACCTCATCCTCGACCTGCACGCGCAGCCGCCGTTCGCCCGCCTGGGGGCGCTCGGACCGGGCCGTGTCGCGGAGAACGCCGCACGTCGCGTCGAGGAGTTCGACGTCCGACTGACCTCGGTCAAGGACCCCATCAGCACGCTGTCGGGCGGCAACCAGCAGAAGGTCGTGCTCGCGCGCGAGATGTCCCGCCCGCTGCGCCTGCTCGTGGCGAGCCAGCCGACGCGCGGCCTCGACGTCGGCTCGATCGAGTTCGTGCACAAGCGGATCGTGCAGGAGCGCGACAACGGCACGCCCGTGGTCATCATCTCGACGGAGCTCGACGAGGTCCTGGCGCTGGCCGACCGGATCGCCGTCATGTACCGCGGGCGCGTCATCGGCGTGGTTCCCGGGGACACCAGCCGCGACGTCCTGGGCCTCATGATGGCCGGCGCCTCCGCCGAGGAGGCCCAGCGCGAGGCCGCGACCCACCACACCGTGCTCGGCGACGCCGACACCGAGGGGACCACCCTGTGACCGCCACCGACACCCTCGTCGCGCCGTCCGCGAAGCCGGCGGCGCCCGGCGACGAGCGCTCCCTGCTGCACCGCGTGCTCGACGCGTCGTGGCTGACCATCCTGCTCGCCGTGCTCATGGCGCTGATCGCGTCCTCCGTGCTCATCGCCGCGGCCAACGCCGAGGTGCAGGCCGCGGCCGGCTACTTCCTCTCGCGACCGACGGACCTGCTCGGTGCGGTCTGGGACGCCGTCTACTCCGCCTACTCGGCGCTGTTCCGCGGTGCGGTCTTCGACTACCAGGCGGAGGGCGTGCGCCGGATCCGGCCGATCACCGAGACGATGACGGCGTCGGTGCCGCTGATCCTCACGGGCCTCGGGCTCGCGGTCGCGTTCCGGTCGGGCCTGTTCAACATCGGTGCGCAGGGCCAGGTGCTCGTGGGTGCCGCGGCGGCCACGTACGTGGGCATCACGTTCCCGCTGCCCGTCGTCGTGCACGTCGTCCTCGCGTGCCTCGCGGCCTTCGCCGTGGGCGCCCTGTGGGCCGGGATCGCGGGCTTCCTCAAGGCGCGCACGGGAGCCAACGAGGTGATCGTGACGATCATGCTCAACTCGATCTCCTTCTACCTCATCTCCTTCCTGCTCACCACGAGCCTGCTGCGACAGGGCGGGACGCGCCCGATCTCGCCCGAGGTCGCCGACACCTCGCTCATGCCGCGCATGCTTGGCCTGCAGTTCCGCCTGCACTGGGGCTTCGTCCTCGCGCTCGTCGCGGCCGTGCTGGTGTGGTGGCTGATGGAGCGCTCGGTGCTCGGCTTCCAGTTCCGCGCGGTCGGCGCGAACCAGCGTGCCGCCCGCACCGCCGGGATCCGGGTGAACCTCGTGTTCGTCCTCGTGATGCTGGTCGCCGGCGGGCTCGCCGGCCTCGGCGGCGCGATGCAGATCCTCGGCACGGACCGCACGCTCCAGGCGTCGAGCGCCGGGTCGATCGGCTTCGACGCGATCACCGTCGCCCTCCTGGGGCGGTCCAAGCCGCTCGGCACGGTGCTCGCCGCACTCCTCTTCGGCGCCCTGCGCGCCGGCTCCCCGCTCATGCAGACGTCCGCCGACACCCCGATCGACATCATCCTGGTCATCCAGGCCTCGATCGTGCTGCTCATCGCGGCGCCGGTCCTCGTGCGTGAGCTGTCCCCGCTGCACCGGATCGCGCAGCTCTTCGGCTACCGGATGAAGGAGGCCAGCGCGTGAGCATCCAGACCGACCCGGTGCCCAGCAGGCTCGTCGACCCCGACGCGATCCCCGGCGTCCAGGCCCGCATCTCCTGGCGGGGCCCAGCGCTCTACCTCGGTGTGGGTCTGCTGGCGCTCGTGCTCTTCGCGCTCCTGACGCCCGGCGCCGACGAGACGCGCTTCATCGTCGCGACCCGCGAGGACATGGTCCAGATCGCGCCGTTCGCGGTGCCGTCGCGGATCACCGCCCTCATCCTGTCGCTCGGCGCGCTCGGGCTCGCCGGCTGGGCCACGTGGCTCACCGCGCAGCGACGGGCGGTCCCGACCTGGGTGCCGCTCACCTTCGGCGGGCTCGTGCTCCTCGCGTTCCTCGTGTGGGTCATGGCCGGGAACCAGACCGGCCTGCCGCTGACCGTGCTGCTCACGGGCGCCCTGACCCTCGCGGTGCCGCTGATCTTCGGCTCCCTCGCCGGCCTGCTGTGCGAGCGCTCCGGCATCATCAACATCGCGATCGAGGGCCAGCTGCTGGGCGGCGCGTTCCTCGCCGTCGTCGTCGCGAGCCTCACCGAGAACCCGTACGCCGGGCTCATCGCGGCGCCGATCGCCGGTGCGCTCGTCGGCCTCGTGCTCGTGATGTTCGCCGTGCGCTACTGGATCGACCAGATCATCGTCGGCGTCGTGCTCAACGTGCTCGTGATCGGCGTGACGAACTACCTCTTCTCGACGGTGCTGACGCAGAACCCCGAGGCGCTGAACTCGCCCCCGCGGCTGCCCACGCTGGCGATCCCCGTGCTGTCGGAGATCCCGGTGCTCGGGCCGCTGCTCTTCAAGCACTCGATCATCGTCTACCTCATGTACGTCGCGGTCGCGGTGCTCCAGGTGATGGTGTTCCGCAGCCGTTGGGGCCTGCGGATGCGCGCTGTCGGCGAGCATCCCAAGGCGGCGGACACGGTGGGCATCAAGGTCAACCGCACCCGCGTCATCAACACCGTGCTCGGCGGCGCCGTCGCGGGCCTCGGCGGGGCGGCGCTCGTCTCGGCGGGCCTCGCGTTCACCAAGGAGCTCACGAGCGGCAAGGGGTACATCGCGCTCGCCGCGATGATCCTGGGCCGGTGGAGCCCGAAGGGCGCCCTCGCGGCCGCGCTGCTGTTCGGGTTCGCGGACTCGCTGCGCCAGGTCCTCAACAACACGGGCTCGCCCGTGCCCAGTCAGTTCCTCTCGATGCTGCCCTACCTGGCGACGATCTTCGCCGTCGCCGGCCTCGTCGGGCGCGTGCGCCCGCCCGCGGCCGAGGGCATCCCCTACAAGAAGTGAGACGCGCATGACGCAGGCTGCCGACGTCGACTGGGAGGCGCTGCGAGCGGCCGCCCGGGACGTCATGACCAGGGCGTACGCGCCGTACTCCGACTTCCCGGTGGGCTGCGCAGCGCTCGTCGACGACGGCCGCGTCGTCGTCGGGTGCAACGTGGAGAACGCCTCGTACGGCGTCGGGCTGTGCGCGGAGTGCGCGCTCGTCGGAGCGCTGCACGTCTCCGGCGGCGGGCGGCTCGTCGCCTTCGCGTGCGTCGACCGGCACGGCAACGCGCTCATGCCGTGCGGCCGCTGCCGCCAGCTGCTCTGGGAGGCGGGCGGCGCCGCGCTGCTCGTCGACACGGTGAGCGGGATCCGACCCATGACCGAGGTGCTGCCCGACGCCTTCGGCCCCGACGACCTGGTGGAGCGCGCATGAGCACCGAACCCGCGGGCACCCGTGCCGAGAGCCACGACGCCGTCGACGTCATCCGGACCAAGCGCGACGGCGGCCGCCTCGACGAGGGACAGATCGACTGGGTCATCGACGCATACACCCGCGGCGTCGTCGCCGAGGAGCAGATGGCCGCCCTCGCGATGGCGATCCTCCTCAACGGCATGGACCGGGCCGAGATCGCGCGGTGGACGGCCGCGATGATCGCCTCGGGCGAGCGGATGGACTTCTCCTCCCTCTCGCGCCCGACGGCGGACAAGCACTCGACCGGGGGAGTGGGCGACAAGATCACCCTGCCGCTCGCCCCGCTCGTGGCGGCGTGCGGCGTCGCCGTGCCCCAGCTCTCGGGGCGTGGCCTCGGCCACACCGGGGGCACGCTCGACAAGCTCGAGGCGATCCCGGGCTGGCGCGCCGCGCTCAGCAACGAGGAGATGATGCGCCAGCTCGAGGACGTCGGGGCGGTCATCTGCCAGGCCGGGTCCGGCCTGGCGCCGGCCGACCGCAAGCTCTACGCGCTGCGGGACGTCACCGGGACGGTCGAGGCGATCCCGCTCATCGCCAGCTCGATCATGAGCAAGAAGATCGCCGAGGGCACGGGCGCCCTGGTGCTCGACGTGAAGGTCGGCAGCGGGGCCTTCATGAAGGACCTCGACCGGGCGTCCGAGCTCGCGCGCACGATGGTCGCGCTCGGCACCGACGCGGGCGTGCGCACGGTCGCCCTCCTCACCGACATGTCGACGCCGCTCGGGCTCACCGCCGGCAACGCGCTCGAGGTCCGCGAGTCCGTCGAGGTGCTCGCGGGGGGCGGCCCGCCCGACGTCGTCGAGCTCACGCTCGCCCTCGCCCGGGAGATGCTCGCGGCGGCGGGTCGCGACGGGGTCGACC
>CAUQTR010000011.1:0-14234 GCA_963521045.1 uncultured Actinotalea sp. | reverse complement strand
GGGTGGGTGAACGTGAAGCCGGCGTCGAGCAGGCGGCCGGGGACGACGCGCCGGCTCTTGAGCAGCAGCTCGGTGTCCGTGCGCAGCGCGAGGGCGCCGATCTCGGCCATGAGCCGCGTCGCGGGCAGCCCGGGACGACCGCCCCACGCGTCCCGCAGCGACCGCATGAGCTCGCGCTGGGGCACGGGGTCCGGCGCGGCGACGATCACGGGGCCGTCGACGTCTGCGCGGTCGAGCAGGAAGGTGACGGCCCGGACGAAGTCGTCGCCGTGGATCCAGGAGACGTACTGACGCCCGCCGGCGACGGGGCCGCCGAGGCCGACACGGGCCATCCAGGAGAGGTAGTCGAAGACGCCCCCGCGGTCGGGAGTCATCACCATCGCCGTGCGGAGCGCCACGCGGCGGGTGCCGGATACCTGCGCCTCGGCCTGCGCCTCCTCCCAGCGCCGGGCGATGCGCACGCTGTACTCCCAGTAGAGGGGGACGTCGGGCTCGTCCCCGCCGATCACGCCGCTGACCTCGTCGTGCGGCAGGTCGTCGCCGCGGCTGCGCGCATCGGCGTAGATGGTCGCCGTGCTCATCTGCAGCCAGACCGCCGGCGGCCGCTCGGCGGCGGCGATCGCCTCGCCCACCACGCGCGTCGAGTCGACGCGCGAGCTCATCATCTGGCGCAGGTTGGCGTCGGTGTACCGGCAGCTCACCGAGCGCCCGGCCAGGTTGACGACGGCGTCCGCGCCCTCGAGCTCGGCGGCCCAGGGCCCGAGCGTCCGGCCGTCCCACACCGCGTGCCGGACGCCGGGCTCCAGCCGCTCGGGCCGGCGGCTCAGCACCGTGACCTCGTCGCCGCGCTCCACCAGTGCTCTCCGCAGCACGCCGCCCACCTGCCCGGTCCCGCCGGGGATGACGATCTTCATGCCTGCAGACTAGGTGCGCGCCGCTGCGCCGTCGGCGACGAGTCGGACCGCGATCCTAGGGTGGGCCGGTGGACCTGACCCTCGGCGAACGCGCCGTGCACCGCCGCGGGCGTCTGGCCTTCGATGCGGCCACGGCAGCGGGTCTGCCAGGGCGTTTCGAGGCGTTCGAGCTCGGGGGTCTTCAGGCGCTGCTGACCACCTCGCCCGAGCTGGGGTTCCTCAACGCGGTCACCTCGGTGAGCGCCCGGTCGGTGGCAGCCCTGCCTGAGGTCCTCGCCGTCTTCGCTGCCGCCGGCGCGCCGATGCCCGCCGTGGTGGGTGGTTCGGACGACCTCGCGTCGGTCGAGCAGCGGACGGGTCGTCGTGCCGCTCCGGGCCCGGTCCGACCGATCGCGGTGCTGGCTCCGAGAAGCCGTGACGACAGGAACATCGCGAGCAGCGACCTGCGGGTGCGCCCAGCGGTGGGCGAGGACCTGTCGATCTTCTTCGAGGTGCTCTCAGCAGGGTATGCAGCACCCGCCGAGGTCGACCGGTTCATCCTCGCCGAGCACTCGGACCCGGGGGTGCTGCGCTTCATGGCCTGGAAGGAGGACCGCCCCGTGGCGGTGGCGGCGATGTCGCTGCACGACGGTGTGGCGGTCCTGGGCGGAGCGACCACCCTGCCGGCCCACCGGGGCTGCGGGGCGCAGACCGCACTGCTGCACCGCCGCCTCGACGCAGCAGCAGGAGCGGGTGCCCGTGGGGCTGTGGCGACGGCAGCCGCGGACACCCCCAGCGTCCGCAACCTGGCCCGCAGCGGCTTCACCGTGCACCTGCGCCGCAGCTGGCTCCTCGATCCCCGAGACCGGCCGTAGACATCGATCCGGGCGGTCCAGCGCCGCAGATCCGACGCCGCGACCACCACACCGGTGCCGCACCGAGGCGACCGGCTGTCGGCCCGTCGACCGGACGCCACCATGGAGGGCTGACTGCACGGTCCGGCCTCCGCGACGAGAGTCGTCCGTGCGGTGGATCTGCCGTGCCGCCGCGCCGGTTACGGTTGCTCCGTGCCGCTCGCGTCCCGCCCGTCCGCCCTGCCCGAAGCGACCGCCGAGCGCAGGCCGGCCCCGCCCCGCCGTCGTGCCCGCTCAGTGCGGTCCCTGACGCTCGCGTCGCTCGTGGTGCTGGTGCTCACCGCCTGCGTCGCGCCCAAGGAGCAGTCGACGCCCGTGCAGGAGCCGACGTCGTCGAGCCCCGCGACGCCCGAGGCTGCCTCGATCGAGGGCTTCTACGAGCAGGAGGTGGCGTGGACGGCGTGCGGCGCGTTCGAGTGCGCCAGCGTCGACGCGCCGCTGGACTGGGACGACGCCGCCGCCGGCGCCATCACGCTCGCGCTCCAGCGGTCGGTCGCGACGGGGCCGGAGGGCGAGCGGATCGGCTCGCTGCTCATCAACCCGGGCGGCCCCGGCTCGTCGGCCATCGAGTTCCTGGAGTACGCGGTGGCTGACGTGTTCGGCCAGCCGGTGCTCGACGCGTACGACGTCGTCGCCTTCGACCCGCGGGGCGTCGGGGCCTCGTCGGCGGTCGACTGCGGCCCCGACCCGGTCGTGGACGCCTTCCTCACCTCCGACGTCGTGCTCGAGGACCAGGCCGACGTCGACGCCGCGCGCGAGCAGGCCCGGGCCTTCGGCGAGGGCTGCCTCGGCAGCACCGGACCCCTGCTCGGCGAGATCGACACCGTGAGCGCCGCGCGTGACATGGACCTGCTCCGCGCGGTGCTCGGCGACGAGCAGCTGCACTACGCGGGCTTCTCCTACGGGACGTTCCTCGGGGCCACGTACGCCGACCTGTACCCGGAGAACGTCGGTCGTCTGCTGCTCGACGGCGCGCTCGACCCGTCGATGTCGAACGACGACCTCGTGGTCGGCCAGGCGATCGGCTTCGAGGAGGCGCTCGCGGCCTATGTCGAGGACTGCCAGGGGGGCCAGGGGTGCCCGCTCGAGGGGTCGATCGACGAGGGCAAGCAGCAGATCGCCGACCTCGTCGCACGCGTCGAGCGCAAGCCGCTCGACGCCGGCGACGGCAACGTCGTCAACGCGACGCTCGCGTTCTACGGCATCGTCGTCACGCTGTACGACGACGCCTCGTGGCCGTACCTCACCATCGCGCTGGCCGAGGCGATGGATCAGAACACGGGCGCGACCCTGCTCGAGCTCGCGAACTTCTACCTCGACCGGACGCCCGACGGGCACTACACGTCGAACTCGATGGTGGCGTTCTCCGCGATCAACTGCCTGGACTACCCCGTGGTCGAGCGCAGCTACGACGAGATGGTGGCGTTCGCCGAGGAGGTCAGCGCCCAGGCGCCGACCTTCGGCCGCGAGTTCGCCATGGCCGTCGGGTGCGAGGCGTGGCCGTTCGCGTCGCAGGCCGAGCGCAAGGAGATCACGGCGGCCGGGGCGGCGCCGATCGTCGTCGTCGGCACGACCGGGGACCCGGCGACGCCGTACGAGTGGAGCGTCGCGCTCGCCGAGCAGCTGGAGTCCGGTGTCCTCATCACCTGGCAGGGCGAAGGTCACACGGCGTACGGCCGGTCCAACGCGTGCGTCGAGGACGCGGTCGACGCGTACCTCGTGCAGGGCACGGTGCCGCAGGACGGGCTCGAGTGCTGACCCGGCCGGCCTGCGCCGTGCGTGCGGGCGCCGTCCGCGCGTCCTCGCTTTGGAGCACTGGCGGCGGGTCGGTACAGTAGGCCCCGCTCACCCCGTGGGGTGGGCGCGCCGCCTTAGCTCAGTCGGTAGAGCGTCTCACTCGTAATGAGAAGGTCATCAGTTCGATTCTGATAGGCGGCTCAACGCACGATGGCCCCTGGCCTGCGGAAACGTAGGCCAGGGGCCATCGTTGCGACGGAGTCCGCGCTCAGACGATCCTCGCTGACGCGTCCGCGCCCAGGGAGTACCCCTACACCTTCGCTGGCCTGACCGCTGTGCTGCACCTCAACTACAGCGCCTCTGATGTCCAGCGGTACTGGTCCGGGACGACCTTCCTGAGTCAAGCTGCTGCCGCCGGTGCGTGCGCTCTGGCCCCTGCTGTCGGCGGGGCGATCTGCGGGACGCTCAGCGAAGAGTACTTCGCGTCCTCGGCGATACCTTTGCTGCAGCGAAGGCACGCAACCGCGGCGTGCAGAACGCGTGCGCCTACGCCGTTCTGTCCCCGTCCAGTGGAAGGTGATGTGACGTGAGCCGACACTCGAAGGTCTGGCGTGACGCGGCGATCCTGACCGTTCTCCTGGTCATCTTCCAGCTCGTTCTGATGGCGTTCGACCGGGCGTTGCCGTGGCCGAACTTCGTGGTGGTCCTGGCCGTCATGGTGGGTGTCCGCCTGGCCATCGGATTCGCAAGGGGCCGTCAGCAGCCCCGCACCTCCTGAGCCATTCGTCGTCGCGGACGCCCCCGACACGGTGTATGCCCTCAACGCACTCTGTGGCGGCTCACTCCCCAGGGCTGACGAGCCCGGTCTCGTAGCCGATGATCACGAGCTGGGCGCGGTCTCGCGCGTTCAGCTTGCCGAGGATGCGACTGACGTGCGTCTTCGCCGTGAGCGGCGACATGTAGAGCGACGCGCCGATCTCGGAGTTGGTCTTGCCGCGTGCGACCTCGGCGAGCACCTCGCGCTCCCGCTCGCTCAGGACGTCGAGGGGCCCGGTGCCTCCCGGACGGCTGATCGGTCGGCGGACGAGGTCGGCGACCAACCGCTTGGTCATCGCCGGCGAGATGAGGACGTCACCGGCAGCGGCGGCGGCGATCGCCTCGAGCAGGAGTCGCGGTGGGGTGTCCTTGAGCAGGAACCCGGAGGCGCCCGCTCGGAGCGCCTCGTAGACGTACTCGTCGAGCGCGAAGGTGGTGAGCACGAGCACCTTGGTCGCGCGGAGCCGTACGTCGCCGCAGATGGCCCGGGTCGCGTCGAGCCCGTCGACGCGAGGCATGCGGACGTCCATCAGCACGACGTCGGGGTGGGTCCGCCGGGTCTCGGCGATCGCCTGCGCGCCGTCGCCGGCCTCACCGACCACCTCGATGCCGGGCTCGTTGGCGAGCAGTGCTGCGAACCCGCGACGCACCAGCTCCTGGTCGTCGACGAGCAGCACGCGGATGTCGCGTCCCGCCTCGGCGGGCGCGTCGAGCCGGTCCGTCATGACCCCGGCCCACCGGGCAGCTGGTAGGGCACGAACGCGCGCACCAGGAACCCGCCGTCGTCGGCGGGCCCGGCGTGGACGGTGCCTCCGAGGAGCTCCGCTCGCTCGCGGATCGCCACCAGACCGATGCCGGTGCCCGGCACCGCGACGCGTGAGGTGGCCGGGGCCTCGTTCGACACGGTGACGTGTACGCCGCCGTCGGCGTGCCGGAGCCGGACCAGCGCGGGGACGTCGCCCGCGTGGCGGCCGACGTTGACCAGGCACTCGTGCACGATGCGGTGCACCGTCACCACGGTGCTCTCCGCCACGGCCGCAGGATAGTGACCGTCCTCGACCACCTCGACCTGCCTCGAGTGCCCGGTGGCGCCGTCGACGACGTCGCCGAGGGTGGCGGGGGCCGCAGGTACCGGGCGGAGCGGGACCGACTCGTCGGACCGGAGGAGACCGAGGAGGGATCTCAGCTCGTCGAGCGATCGTCTGCCTGCGTCGTTGATCTCGACGAGTGCAGAGCGGGCGGCGGCGGGATCGCGATCGAACACGTGGGCGGCGACGCCGGACTGGACGGTGATCGCCGACAGCGAGTGGGCGACGACGTCGTGCAGGTCGTACGCGATGCGCAGGCGTTCGGCCTGGAGCCGCTCGACGACCTGGCGCTCCACGTCGTCAGCTCGACGGCGCAGGTCGGAGCGCCGGGCGTCGGCGGCGGCGATGGCGAACAGGAGGACGCCTGCGTTGGTGGCCCACTCGAACACGAACGACTCACCATCGACCAGGGCTCCGAAACCGGCGACGACGAGCGCGACGACCGATCCGAACCAGATCGCGGAGCGGTCCTCGCTCCGGCGCACGAGGCGGAACAGGGCCACGGCGAGCAGCGGCCACAGCGCGACCGGGCTGGAGGTCCATGCGCTCGTGACGACGTCCAGCACGCCGATCGCCACGACGACGGCCCGACCGGACCGACCGGGGACGACGAGCAGCACCGAGGCGAGGGCCGCGAGGGCGACGCCCGGGAGCTGGCGCCCGGCCACGACGTCCGGGTCGTTGACCAGCAGGCCGATCGACGCCGCCGCCGCGGCGACGAGGGCAGCGAGATCGGCGCGACCGGTGGGGTGAGACGTGCGCGTCACGGCTCCATCATCGGTCCCGACCGGCGCCGACCGCGTACTCCCCCGGGAGGTCTCTGCGACCGGCTGCCGAGCTGCCGTCGACTCGTGAGCACGCGCGACACCTCCGTCCGGGCCCCGAGGCATCAGGCCCTGATGCGGAACAGGTTCTCGGCATTGCGGAACGCGATCTTCTCCTTCTCCTCACGTGGGAGATCGACTGCTCGGAACCAGTCGGTCCCTTCTTTGATGCTGTTGATGAAGGGATAGTCGGTGGCGAACATCACGCGATCCACACTGATGTACTTCAGCAGCTCGTGGAGCAGGTTGTCCTGGAAGAACGCACTGGTCGTGAACCAGAAGTTGTCCTGGAAGTACTGCTCGAAGGGCTTCTCGAGCGCGTCTTCGGTCGGCTCTCCCATGTCATTGACGATCCGCTCGTAGTAGAACGGAAGACCTTCGCCCATGTGGCCGAGGACGACCTTCAGCCTGGGGAATCTGTCGAAGACCCCGTAGGCGATCATCCGGACGGCTTGGATCAGCACCTCCTGGTGCCAGCCGAGCCCGGATCCGCTGAAGATGTAGTCTTGGTATTCCTTCGTGTACTCCGGCCGCGTCGTGCTGTAGTAGATCTTGAAGACGTCGTCAGCCGGATAGCCGGGATGCAGGTAGATCGGCACATCGAGAGCTTCGGCACGAGCCAGCACCGGCTCGAGATCCGGATGATCGAGGAACTTCCCGGTGATGTGCCCGTTGGTCAGTGCGCCCAAGAAGCCGTCTTCCCGAACCGAGCGTTCCAGTTCGTCCGCCGCCGCCTCCGGGCTCTGCAAGGGCAAGGTGGCGAAAGCCTGGAAACGGCCCGGGAAACGAGCCATCGGCCCTTCGACGAGCTGCCGGTTGAGTCGACGGGCGAAGTCGATTCCCTCCTGCCCGGGGACATTTTGTACGGCCGGTGTGTGCGCAGAGAGTATCTGGACGTCGAGTCCCCCTTCGTCCATGTCGCCGATGCGGCGTTCGCCGAGATCCGCAAGGCCTATTCCCGCGAGGAAGTCGATGTGATCCTGATTGAGGGAGTTGAGCTGCATCAGCTCGGGCGTCGAGAAGGTCTCCTCCGTGCCGATGAACGTGAGGTCTCGGTCACGGAGCGAGATGTCCTGCTCATCAGGCGAGGTCTGGGGGCCCTTCGCGCTGTCGTCGCGTGCCGCGAGTGCCATCGCGGACAACCCGACGCCGGCACCGAGTGCAGTCGCGTGAGTGAGAAAGCTGCGGCGTCCGATCGACGGTCGCACGGGGTCCTGTTCGGTCGGTTCCATGGCGGCATGTGCTCCTTCGTCGTGTGGTGCAGTGACCGTCGGCCCGTCCGTGGAGCGGGCCGAGGGGTTCGTCCTCGAGAGGCATGACAGCGGGGCGCATCAGCGGTCCCGGCTCACCAGGTCGAGCACCGGGACCCGGGCGACCCGGAACGCCGGCCATGCTGCAGCGGCGATGCCGGCTGCGACCGCGACGACGAGCGTCACCCCGAGGCGGGACCAGGGGACGATGACGGAGGGGATCTCCGTGCCACCGGTGAGGTCGATCAGCGCCCAGCCCAGGCCGAGCGCGACGGCGATGCCGATCGACGCCGCCACGAACGACAGGAGCGCCATCTCGAGCCGGACGATGCGCCGCAGCTCGCGGCGAGTCGTGCCGACCGCCCGCAGCAGCCCGATCTCTCCGGAGCGCTCCTTGATCGCGAGCGCCGTGGTGTTGGCGACCCCGAGCAGCGCGACGAAGCTCGCGAGGATGAGCATCCCGTCGATGAAGTTCCGGAACGCCGCGATGCTGCTGCCGCTGTTGGCGACATGCTCTGCCCGGGTCTCGAAGAACGACCCGGGCGTGGCTCGGACCAGCGCCCGCACGTCCTCCTCGGCGTCCGCGCCTGCCCCGTCGGCGAGGTCGACGAACACCTGCGCGTCGAGCAGCTGACCGACCGACGCGTCGAGCACCTCGCTGTCGACGAAGTACTTGGGTGCCTCGAACCCGCCGGTGCTCCGCGCGACCACCGCGACGATCGGCAGGTCGAGGGTCGATCGTTCGAAGTCGATCGCCACGGTGCCGCCGAGCAGCGTCGGGTCGTCACCGACCACGGCCACGCCTCCCGAGCCCAGGTCGGTGAGGTCTCCGGCGATCGGGTCGAGGTCGAACATGGTGGGCATGGCGGTCGGGTCGATGCCGCCGACCGCCTCCGCCGCTCCCGCGACGACCCCTTCGGCGCTCGACAGCGTGGACACCGCGTCGACGTCGGGCAGGTCTGCGATCCGGCCGGCCAGGTCGGGGTCGATCGTCGGGAAGTCGGGCGTCGCCGACGCGACCACCACGTCCGCCCGGAGGCCGTCACGGACGTCCGTCCCGATCGCGCTCGTCAGCGAGCTCGCGAAGATCGCGAACATCGTCACCATCGCGGTGCCGAGCATGACCGCGAGCGCCGTCGACGCCGATCGACGGGGGTTCGCAGCCAGGTTGCCGGCGGCGATGGAGCCGCCCACGCCGGCGACGCGGTGGGCCACCGGGGCGCTCCACCGAGCCGTGGCGGTCACGAGCGCCGGGCCGCACAGCACGAGCGCCGGGACGATGGCGACGCCGAGCACGAGCCACGTCGCGCTCGGGAGCACCACGGCCACAGCTCCGCCGGCGATCGCCGCCGCAGCGAGGACGAGCCCGCTCGCGGTCCGCACCGGGCTCACGCCCCGGGGTTCCGCCGCGCTCTCGCGCAGCGCCTCGATGGGGGGTGTCGCCGCCGCACGGCGAGCCGGGATCCATGCCGAGAGGATCGTCGCGCCGATCCCGACGGTCGCGGCGACCGCGATCGAGGTCGTGCTCACGATCGCCGGCCCGGTCAGCAGCGTGACCCCGGTGAGTCCGACGACCCAGCGCAGCGCACCCACCCCCGCGATCCCGCAGGCGAGGCCGACGAGCGTGGCGACCGTCCCGACGAGCGCCGCCTCGATCACCACTCCGCCGAGCACCTGGCGCTTCTGCGCACCGATCGCCCGCAGGAGTCCCGACTCCCGACGGCGTCGGGCGACGGTGAGCGTGAACGTGTTGAAGATGATCGTCACGCTGATCAGGACCGCGACCACGGCGAAGGCCACGAGGAACACGGTCAGGAACTCCAGCGGTGACGTCGCGTCGACCTGCATCGTCCGGATGTGGTCGGGCCCGTCCACGACCTCGGCGTCGGACAGCGCCGAGAGCCGGGCGAGCACCTCGGCGCGGTCGGTCCCGTCCGCGACGTCGACGAGCACCTCGGTCGGCCCCGCGGTGTCGAGCCAGGCGGACACCGCGGCCTCGGGCAGCAGGACCGTCCGCTGCAGCGGTGCCGCGTCCGCCGACGCGAACGTCGCGACACCGGTGACGGTCGCGTCGTGCATCCCCGTCACCGTCAGGACCTGCACGACGTCCCCCGGAGCTACGTCGGCGTCGACGGCGAGCGACCGATCGACCACGATCTCTCCGACCTCGGTCGGTGGTCGCCCGCTCGCGAGCCGGAACGGATTGAGCACCGGGTCGGCGACCCAGTTGCGGCCGACGTCGCTCGCCGTGCCGGTCCCGACCGACGATCCGTCGACGACCAGCTTCGCGAAACCCGCCCACTGCGAGGCGGCGCCGTCGACGCCGTCGACCCCGACCACGCGCTCGGTGAGGTCGGGATCCAGGGGGCGCTGGACCTGCCTGGCCGGATCTCCCGGCCCTCCGCCGGGCTCGCCGAGGGAGACGCCCTGCACCACGGCGTCGGTCCCGGAGAACGCCTCGGCGATGTCGTCGGCTGCCCGTCCCCGCATCGAGTCGGACAGCACGAGGGTCGCGACGAGGAACGCCACCGACAGCGTGATCGCGGTGCCCGTGAGCATGAACCGGCTCTGACTCGCGAGCACGCTCCGAGCCGCGCTCCGCGTCAGCTCGCTCATCGCCCCAGGCCCTTGACCACGTCGAGCACCGAGTCGGCCGACGGGCGATCCATCACGTCGTGCACCCGGCCGTCGACGACGAACACCACGTGGTCCGCCCACGCGGCGGCGTTGGGATCGTGCGTGACCATCACGATCGACTGGTGATGCAGATCGACCGCTGACCGGAGGAAGCCGAGGATCTCCTGCCCGGACCGGGTGTCGAGGTTGCCGGTGGGCTCGTCGGCGAACACCACCTGCGGCCGGGCGACCAGCGCCCGGGCGACGGCGACGCGCTGCTGCTGGCCGCCCGAGAGCTCCGTGGGCCGGTGGTGCAGGCGATCACCGAGGCGCAGCATCGACACGACCTCGTCGAGCAGTGCACCGCTCGGCCGGCGGCCCGACAACGTCAACGGCAGGCAGATGTTCTCCTCGGCCGTGAGCGTCGAGACGAGGTTGAACGTCTGGAAGACGAACCCGATCCGTTCTCGGCGCAGCATGGTCAGCTCGCGGTCGTCGAGGGTCGAGAGGTCGGTGCTGCCGACGAAGGCGCGGCCGGACGTCAGGTGGTCCAGCCCGGCGGCGCAGTGCATCATCGTCGACTTCCCCGAACCCGACGGGCCCATCACGGCCGTGAACTTCCCCGCCGGGAACGCGATGGTGACGTCGTCGAGCGCGACGACGGCCGACGTGCCGGAGCCGTATCGCTTGACCGCGCCGACGAGCATGGCCGCGGCGTCATCCGCCTGGGCTGACAGCGCGCTCCCGGACTGCTGGTCGACGACGGTGAAATCCGGATGTGGGGACACGAGACCTCCGAGGGAGCGGTTGATGGTCACTACGGTGGCGGCGGCCGCCGGCGGCGGGATCCGCCGGCAGGAGGTGACGCGTACTCGCACGGGAGTACCCGCGTGAGCGAACGGTGGGCAGCGGCGTCGGGACCGGGCCGTCGCGCTCAGCTGTGCGCGCTCACGAGGACCGCCGAGTCCTCGTTCGCCACGCCCGACTCGTAGTAGGGACGTTCGTTGCGGAGCACGAGCCTCTTGATGCCGAGCGTGACGAGGCCGACGAGGGCGACGATGCCGGCGAGGATGAATCCGGCGCCCTTCAGGTCGGACGCCAGGTCGCGGAACACCGTCGCAGCGAGTGATCCGACCGTCACGTACGCGGCCGACCAGAGCAGGCAGGCCGGTGCGGTCCACGCCAGGAACGCGCGGTACGGGACCCCGCTCGTCCCGGCGATCATCGGGACGGTGGAGTGCAGCACCGGGATGAACCGCGACAGGAAGATCGCGGGCCCGCCACGCCGCTGCACGTAGCGTCGGGCCCGCTCCCAGTGCTCGTCCCCGAGAAGACGTCCCAGCCGCGATGTCTGCAGCGCCGGTCCGAACCTGCGACCCAGTCCGAACCCGATGCTCTCGCCGACCAGTGCTCCGGTGAGCACCACCGTCGTGAGCAGAGCGCCGTCCCCCACGGAGGTGACGCCGGTCGCGGCCGCCAGGACGACGGCGTCGCCGGGGATGACGAGGCCGATCAGCGCGCTGGTCTCGAGCATCATGGCCAGCCCGGCGACCACCGCGCGAAGACCGGGGTCGATCGCCTGGATCGCGTCGAGCACCCAGCTCAGCAGGTCGTTCAGCACGTCGGCTCCGCCTGCCGGTCGTCCTGCGTCACCGGAGGGCGGCGGAGGAGACGCAGCCGGCTCGCGACGAACCAGGTCAGCCCGAGGGCTACCGCGGTCAGGACCGCCACCTGCAGCCACCCGACGTACTGCTCCACGACGTGCCATGACTCGCCCAGCAGGTAGCCGCTGAGGACGAAGATGCTGTTCCAGATCGCGCTGCCGGCGGTGGTGAGCAGCCCGAACCGCCACAGGCCCATCCGGGTGGTCCCCGCCGGGATCGAGATGAGGCTGCGGAAGATGGGCAGCATCCGTCCGAAGAAGACCGCCGCGTGACCGTGCCGGTGGAACCAGGCCACGGTGCGGTCGACGTCCTCGCCGCGCATCAGCGGGACCCGGTCGGCGAACCGCCGGAGCCGGTTCACCCCGAACCACGCACCCAGGGCGTAGAGGACGAATGCGCCGACCACGGAGCCCGCAGTGGTCCACACCAGCGCCTCGACGAGGGTGAAGCTCCCTCGGCTCGCCGCCAGGCCGGCCGTCGGCAGGATGACCTCGCTCGGCAGCGGCGGGAAGACGTTCTCGAGAGCGATCGCCGCGCCGGCTCCCGGCGCGCCGAGGGCGTCGACCAGCGACACCGCCCAGTCCACGATCGTCGTGAGGACCGACTCCGTGGGGGCTGCCGTCACCGGCGGTCCCCTCGCGCGTCTCGTTCCGCGTCCGGTCGTGCGGTCTCGGTGGTCATGGGTCGAGCGTCGCGTGTCTCGGGCGTCGCCCGAGTCCCCGTGAGGCAGTGATCTGCGGGTACTGCGCCGGTGGTAGGTGCGGGAGCCCGGAGCCGTCCGCGGCGACGCGCGAGGGCGGTTCTCGTGCGCCGACCACGGAGAGCGTCAGGGTGCCCCGGCTCCTGCCCGGGCCGCGGCGACGAGCTCTGTGCTGACGTCCCACAGCCGGCGGGCCGCGTCCGGGTCCAGGGCGTGCGGCAGCACCCCGTGGATGCCGTGGAGCTGCTGCACCACCTCGGCCTCCTGGCAGTCCTGGAAGTAGCGGCCGCCGACGCCCTCGACCAGCGGCGAGGTCGCCAGGAAGACCGAGGTCGCCGCGCCCTGCTCGGGCGTCTTCATGTGGAACAGCCCGGCCTCGGCGGCCTGCCGTGCCTGCTCCTCGGCAGCGGCGCGCCGCTCCGGGCTCCAGTGGCGCTGGAGCGGTGTCCAGATGCCACCGGGATCGAGCGAGTTCGCGGTGATGCCGTCGGGCGCCCAGCGCCGCGCGGCCTCGACGGCGAACAGCGCGTTGGCCGTCTTCGACTGGCCGTACGCCAGGCTCGGGTCGTAGGGGCGGCGCTCGAAGAAGAGGTCGTCGAAGACGACCGGTGATGCCGCGTGCCCGCTGGAGGAGACGACGACGACGCGGGCGCCGCCGGCCTCGGCCAGGGCTCGGTGCAGCCCCGTCGCGAGGGCGAAGTGGCCGAGGTGGTTCGTGCCGAGCTGGGTCTCCCAGCCCTGGGCCGTGCGGCCCTCCGGGCTGTCCATGACCCCGGCGTTGGCGACGAGGACGTGCAGCGGCCCGCTCCAGGCGCGGCTGAAGGCGTCCACCGTGGTGAGGTCGGCGAGGTCGAGGTGGGCGACGGCGACGTCCGGGCGGCCGCTCGTGCGGGAGATGTCGTCGGCGACCCGCCGGCCCGCGGCGACGTCGCGGACGGCGAGGGTCACCTGGGCGCCGGCGTGCGCGAGGGCTCGGGCGGTCTCCACGCCGATCCCCGACGAACCGCCGGTGACCACGGCCCGGCGTCCCGTGAGGTCGACGCCGTCGACCACCTCGAGTGCGGTGCTCTCGCTCGTGAACGGACTGCTGATGCGTGTCATGCACAGCAAGCTTCGGCTCGAAGGACGGCCTGTTCGACGCCGTCTTCGACGAGCAGCTGCACCGGATCGTGGACGCCGTGCCCTTCGACGCGGACGACCTCCCGGGCTATGCCGTCGCTCTGTACGACTCCTACCTCGGTGCACCGGAGCTCGTGCGCCTGGCGAGCTGGAACCGGCTGGAGCGCGTGCCCCGCGGTCCGCTCCTCGCGGGCCACCAGCACCTCACCGATCCCAAGCTGGACGCCGTCGCCAGCGCGCAGGCGCGGGGACGCGTCGTCGACGGCATCCGGCCCGACGACGTCTACGCCCTGGTCATCGCGCTGGCGGGCGCCTGGTCCCCGGTCAGCGCCACGTACACGGCATCTGTCACGGACGACTCCGGTGACCACGAGCGGCGGCGGGCCGCACTGCGCCTGGCCGTCCAGGGGGCGCTGGTGCCGGCCGGTGTCGTCACGGAACCTGCACGCACGGACACAGGACCCTGACGCAACCTCCCGCCGGTTCGGGTCCGTGGCCCGCCGCGGATCCCTAGCCTGGCGGCCATGACCGATCACGGGGCACAGCCGCCCGCCACCCCGGACCAGCCCGCGCGACCGCCGGCCCCGCCCGCGGCCCCGACCCCGGCCGCCCC
>CAUQTR010000010.1:0-14836 GCA_963521045.1 uncultured Actinotalea sp. | reverse complement strand
GTCGGGGTGGGCCGCCGGCCACGGCGCCGCCCGGTCCCCGCGGAGCCGAGGAGGAGGTCGTCCGAGAGCCCGAGGCTGCGGGCGGCCGCCTCCCCGACGAGGTTGAAGGCCAGCCCCGCGATCACGACGGCCGCGCCGGGGACCAGCGCGGCGAGGGGGTTGATGTAGATGCTGCGGACGCCGTCCATCATCAGCCGCCCCCAGTCGTACCCGGGCGGCTGGACGCCGAGGCCGAGGAAGGAGAGGCCGGCGAAGGCGAGCAGCGCGCCGCCGGCGCCGATGGTCGCGTTGACGATGAGGGGCTCGCCGATGTTGGGCAGGACGTGGCGCACGAGCACGCGGAAGCGCCCGACGCCGCCCACGCGCGCCGCCGAGACGAAGTCCCGGGCCTCGATGCCGGCGATGAGGTTCTGGCACAGGCGCGCGGCCGCGGGGGCCCCGGCCAGGCCGATCGCGAAGACGGCGGCGGTGGCGCTGCTCCCGAAGATCGCGGCGAAGAACAGCGCGAGCAGGAGCCCGGGGAACGCGACCGCGATCCCGGTGAACCAGGTGACGACCCGGCCGAGCACGCGCCCGAGGAGCAGCGGCGCGACGCCGAGGATGAGGCCCGCGACCACCGCGACGGTCGTCGCCAGCAGCGCCAGGACGACCGAGAGCCGGGTCGCGACGAGGGTCCGCAGCAGCAGGTCGCGCCCGAGGTTGTCCGTCCCGATCCAGTGCTCGGGCGAGGGCGCGGCGAGCAGGTCGCCCGTGTCCGGCGCGTCGGCCTGCGCCCCCCACAGCACGGGCGCGAGAGCGGCCACGACGACGACGAGCGTGAGCAGCCCGAGCGCGGCCGCGCCGATCGGGCTCCGGGCCATCTTCCGCAGCGCGCGCATCAGCTGTCCGTCACCGTCGACTGCGGGTTGAGCACCGCGAGCGCGACGTCGACCAGCGTGTTGACCAGCAGCACGCCGATCCCGTACACGAGCACGGTGCCCTGGACGAGGGGGTAGTCCTTCGTCTGGATCGACCCGACGATCGTCGTGCCCAGGCCGGGCCACGCGAACACCGTCTCGACCAGGACGGTCCCGGCGACCAGACCGCTGAGCATCAGCCCGCCGAGGGTGAGGGTGGCCGTCACGGCGTTCGGCAGCACGTGGCGGAGGTTGACCCGCCAGGCCGGCAGCCGCTTGGCGTGCGCGGTGCGGACGAAGTCGGCACCGAGCACCGCGAGCACCTCCACCCGCACGATGCGCGCGAGGACCGCGGCCGGGCCGAGCGCGAGGGCCAGGACGGGCAGCACGTACGACTCGGGCCCGGCCCGGCCGGCCACGGGGAGCCACCCCAGCTGCACGCTGAACACCGCGACCAGCGCCACCCCGAGCAGGAACTCCGGGATGCTGCCGAGGAACACGCTCGAGGAGGTGAAGCCCAGCTCCAGCCCGCGCCCGCGCCCGCGCTGCGTCGCGATCGCGACCGCCACGCCGACGGGGATCGCGATGAGGATCGCGAGGCCGAACGCCAGGACGGCCAGGGCCGCCGTGGCGGGCAGGCGCTGCCCGATGGTCTCCGCGACGGGCAGCTGCGAGCCGATCGACACCCCGAGGTCACCGGTGAGCAGCCCGCGGATGTAGGCGAGGTACTGCTGCCAGATCGGGTCGTTGAGCCCCAGGGAGTCCCGCCGCGCGGCCACGACCGCCGCGGAGGCGTTCGGGCCCATGGCCGCGCGGACGGGGTCGCCCGGGACGAGGTGGATCATGAGGAAGGACGCCGTGATGAGCACCCACAGCGACACGAGCAGGCGCCCCGTGCGACGCACCGCGAAGCGGACCCACCGGTGGTCGGCGGTGCTGCGCGCGGACTCGGCGAGCCGGATCGTGGCTGTGGTCATCGGACGGCTCCTCCCTCGAGGCGTGGTCGCCGGGGCGGCCGGGTCAGCCCAGCAGGCGGATGCTCGTGGGCTGGGGCTCGCCGTGCCAGGTGAACTCGGCCCCGTTCCCGAACATCCGGATGGGGCTGTTCGCGAACGGCACGACGTCGGCGGCCTCGAAGAGGGCCGTCTCGGCCTCCTGCCACTGCGGGCAGCTCTCGGCGCCGACGAGCTGGAGCGCCTCGGCGACCGCCGCCTCGTAGTCCGGGTTCTGGATGCCGGAGAAGTTCACGCCGTCGGGCGCGAAGGTCCCGGACAGGAAGCCCACCATCTGGTCGGGGCTGTTGACGTTGACCGAGGCCCACGCCACGTCCCACGCGCCGGTGCCGAAGAGGGCCTCGATGAGCACGGTGTCGTCCTGCTGCTTGCCCTCGACCTCGACACCGATCTCCTGCCAGGCCGCCATGGCGAGCTCGGCAGCGGCGGTCGCGGAGGCGCCCATCCCGTTGTCGTAGAGGAACACCAGGCTCAGCCGGACGCCGTCCTTGGCCCGGACGCCGTCGGCGCCGGGAACCCAGCCGGCCGCGTCGAGCGCCGCGGTGGCCGCGTCGACGTCGTACTCGGGCAGGGAGCCGGCGACGGAGTCGTAGGTGCAGCCACGCGGCGGGACCAGCGCGAGGCTGGTGGCCGGCCCGCCCTTGCCGGCGGTGAGGACGGAGGCGAGCTCCACCAGGTCGACGGACTGCGTCAGCGCCAGGCGCACGGCCGGGTCGCTCGTGGGGTGGCCCTCGGTGTGGTTGTACCACTGCTCGCCGGAGAGCTCCTCGGCGTCCTGGGAGAACAGGTCCTGCGCGAGCACCCGCTCCACGTCCGGGCCGACGATCTGCGCGGCGTTGACCTCGCCCGAGAGCAGCAGGTTCGTGGCGGTCGTCTCGTCGGTGACGACGCGGACGTTGACCACGGCAGGGATCCCCGGCTCGTCCACCGTGGCGCCGTCCGGGCCCCAGGCGTACTCCTCGCGCACCTCGAACGTGTAGTGGTCGTTGGGGACGGCTTCGGTGAGCACGTACGGCCCGGTGCCGAGCGTGGCGTCGGCGAGGGCCTCGCGGTCCGTCAGACCCGCCTCGCAGACCATGGGCAGGCTCGACAGGCCCTGCATGAGGAAGGGCGCGGGGTCGGTGAGGGTCATGGTGACCGTGTCCCCGTCCGCGACGGACGTGATCCCGACGGGCAGGAAGGCGCCGAGCAGGGCGCTCTGGTTCTCGGGGTCGGAGATCCAGTTGAGGTTGTCGGCCGCCGTCTGGGCGGTGAAGTCCGACCCGTCGCTGCACACGATGCCCTCGCGGATCGTCAGGGTCGCCGTGGTGCCCTCCACGTCCCACTCGGACGCGAGCTGGCTGTGCACCTCGCCGTCGATGTCGACGCTCACGAGGGAGTCGTAGGCGAACTTGCTCAGCGCGAAGAGCGCGCTGCCGGCGGACATCTGCGGGTCGAGGTTGCCGGGGTCGGCCGGCAGGATCTGCGTGAACGTGCCGCCCTCGACGGGCTCGCCTCCGCCTCCGCCGCCCCCGCCGGATTCACCGCCACCGGTGCAGGCGGCCAGGGTCAGGACGAGCGTGCCCGCGGCGGCGACCGACGCTCGGGCAGTGCGAGTGGACGTCATGGCGTTTCCTCCGGGGCGGCGATCGGGCGGGGGTGGGGGAGCATCAGGGTCGGGGGGCGGGAACGTCGGTGCTGTCGGTGCTGTCGGTGCTGTCGGTGCTGTCGGTGGACGGGACGACGTCGTCCTCGGTCGAGCGTGCGATGGCGCGGCCGTAGTGCATGTAGGCGGGCCGGCCCGCCGCGTCGGGCTCGAGGAACACGAACACGGGGTGCATCCCGCCCGAGCCCTCGCGCAGGATGAGGGAGCGCTCGTCGAGTGCGACGAGCTCGTCGCGCGACGCGGGCTTGAGGTCGGCGAGGACGCCCTTGGGACGCTGCTCGAGCCACACCGTCCCCGCGTCGTCCCGGGCCACGACGAAGTCGACGATCGTGTTGGAGTAGGTGCCGAGGAACGGGGTGGGGTCGACCGCGACGGGCTCGGCCGGGGGCGTGAGCGCGGCCGGCAGGTCCACCCCGGCCAGGTCCCGCAGCAGCGGGCCCGCGACGTCGTGGAACAGCCCTGCGCCGTCCCCGCCGTTGGTGAGCAGCGCGATCGCGACGCCGGCCTCGGGCACGAGCCTGAGGAACGAGGCCTGGCCGATCGTGTTGCCGTCGTGGCCGAGGAGCCGCCGCTCGCCCTCGGCGTAGACCTCCCAGCCGAGTCCCCACGCCACACCCATGCCGGCGAGCCGGGGCAGCGTGACCTCGACCTGCTGCATCGCCCGCACCGAGGCAGGCGTGAGGACGGGGGAGTCGTCCGGCGCCGCGGGGTCGTCGGACGCGCCGTCGAGGTGCATGCGGGCGAAGCCCGCGAGGTCGCGCGCCGTCATGGCGAGCATCGAGCCGGCCGGCCCGTTGGAGCGGGCCAGGGCCCACATGGGCGCGGGAAGCTCCACGCCGTCCTCACCCGGACCGACGTGCCCGACGGCGACGCGGTGCAGGATCGCCTCGTAGGGGCTGGGGGAGACCCGCTCGAGCCCGAGCGGCGTCGCGAGGCGCTCGACCACGGCCTCCTCCCAGGTCGTCCCCCGGAGGTGCTCCACGAGGCGCCCGAGCACGATGTACCCCGCGTTGTTGTAGGAGAAGAAGGCACCGGGCGCGAAGATCTGCGCCGTGTCGGCGAGCGTGGCGACGTAGGCGGCGACGGCGTCGTCGCCGCGGCCGGTGTCCGTGAGGATGTCGCCCTCGAACCCGGCGGTGTGGTTGAGCAGCTGGCGCACCGTGATCGCCGACGCCGCGTCGGCGTCGGCGAGCGCGAGCTCGGGCAGGTAGGTGCGCACCGGCTCGTCGAGCGAGATGAGCCCCTCGTCCACCAGCTGCATCACGAGGGTCGCGGTCCAGACCTTGGTGACCGACCCGATCTGGAACACGGCCTCGGGGGTGGCCTCGACCCGGGTTGCGGTGCTGAGGACCCCCGCGGCCGCGTCGACGATGCGGCCGTGCGCGACGACCGCGACGGCCGCACCCGGTACGCCGCGCTCCGCCAGGTGTGCGGCGAGGTCGCGCTGCAGGGTGTCGACGATGCTCCCGAGGCTGGGCATGAACCCACTGTAGGAACCGGACATCCCCGGCATTCCGTCGTGCCGGACGAAAAGGCGGTCGACGTTTCGTACGCCAGGATGAATCAGGGCGTCGAGCCGACGTGCTGTCCGGTCGCGCCGAGAGGAGTGGCCGTGCCGGAGCGCTAGAGCGGTCGCCGCGCCACGAGGAGCACGTGGGTGTCCGGCCACGGGACGGGCTCGCCGGTAGCCGGGTCGCGCAGCGCCGCACCCACGCAGAGCCGGTTCTCGACGAGCCACGCGTTGCGCCACGGTCCGCTGACCGGCTCGACCGAGAGTCCGGCACCGCGGACCAGGGTGACCCAGTCCGGCCAGGTCAGGTCGCAGAACCGTTCGTGGCACTCGGAGAGCCAGCTGTCGACGTAGTCGCGCGTGTACAGGAACTCCATGGCGGCGCGCAGCGTGAGCTCGGCGACGCCGTCGTCGACCCAGCGCACGTCGCAGGCCCCGCCGGAGAGGCGGGGGAAGTCCTGCGCGAACTGGACGAGGCGCTCGGCGGGCGAGAGGGCGGCGACGTGGGCCGCGACGGCCTCGCGCGCCCACCCGCTCAGGTCGACGGGAGCGGCCCCGGCGCCCGTGCCCTCCAGCGCGAGGTGGACGAGCCGTTCGCCCTCCGCCGGGCCCAGCACGTCCGAGCAGACCCAGACGCCGCCCGGCCTCGTGTGCTCGTGGATGCGGCGCGCGAGGAGCTCGAGGTCGGCGACACCCTCGCCGTAGCTGGCGATCTCGTGGGTCAGGGCGACGGTCAGGGTCGTGCTGACCGAGGCGGGCGGGAAGACGGCGGACCGCAGCAGGTTGCGCTGCGCGAAGAAGACGTTCGGGTTCGCGAACACGCCCTGCGCACGGCGGTGCTCGGCCTCCGCGACGAGGTGGCGGGAGACGTCGACCCCGTAGAGGTCGGACTCCGCGAGCCGCGGGTCGCGCGCGGCGCGCTCGAGGAGCCCGCCGGCCGCGCAGCCCAGGTCCACGACACGGCCGGGCTCGACGAACGGTCCGACCTGCTCCCACTTGCGGTCGGACGCGTCGTCGAACGCCGCGGTGTAGCTGCGGTAGTCGCGCGTCGTGGTGAGGTCGCCCTCCGTCGAGACCGTCGGGTCGGCGTGGACGAGGGCGATCTGCTCGTCGAGCCGGTACCTGTCGTAGAAGCGCACCACCTCGGGGTGGGCGAGCTCCCGCCAGCGCCCGTCGCCGGCGGCGAGGAGCTCGAGGACGTCCCACGGGCGGGCCGGGGCGTCCTCGTGACCGTCCTCGACCGGGACGACGCGGAACCCGAGGTCGGCGTACATCGCCGCGACCGCCGGCGTCGAGCACGCGACGACCGTGTCCGCCGGCGCCACCGTGACCCCGGTCGAGAGCTCGACGCTCGCGAGGACCGTCCGCGCGAACCGTGGGCTCGGCGGGACGTCGGCCACGGGCGCGACCAGCGAGGGGAGGCCCTCGACCGTCGCGACCCGCTCGATCATCGCCTCGCGCCGGTGCGCCGGGAGCGGGTTGCGTCGCGTGCCGCTGTGGGTGGCCGACGTGACCGCCCAGACGACGTCGGCGTCGTCGCACTCGACGGGGGAGCCCTGCGAGTCCACGACCTCACCGGCGAGCAGCGCGTGCAGGTAGGCAGTCTGGAAGCGCGTCACCAGGTGGTGTCGACCGGGGAGCAGGACGTGGCGGACGCACGGGGGCATGCGGAGCAGGATGCCAGCAGCGGCTCAGGCGACGTCCACGAGGAACATGCTCCAGGACGCCGGGGGCAGCGTGGCCCGCAGCGTCGTGCCCGCGACGGCGCCCGACGGGTGTGTCCGGGGGGCGACGCGGTCGGGATCCTCCCGCGTGTTCACGGCGAACAGGTCGTCGCCCCCGACCAGCGTCGCCCCGGCGAGGCTCACCGCGCCGAAGCCGCGCAGGTCGGTCGCGAGGGCGACCTCGGCGTCGGGATCGCGGTTGACCACGAAGACGGCGAGCCGCCCCTCGCCCGGGTCGTAGGTGGCGACCGCGTCGAGGGCGGCGACCTCCCCGTGCTTGCCGGTCGCCAGGGTCGGCGCGTCCACGCGCAGGTCGAGCACCTGGCCGCGCGCGTGTCGGGCGGTGAGCGCGAACGGGTGGAAGATCGACTGGCGCCACGCGGGCCCGTCCGGCTCCGCCCGGATCGAGCTGATCGTGTTGACCAGCTGCGCCTGGCAGGCCGCCGTCACCCGGTCGCTGTGCCGCAGGAGGGTGATGAGGAGCGAGCCGACGACCACGGCGTCCAGTGCCGTGTAGGCGTCCTCGCTGAGGCGGGGGGCGACCGTCCAGTCGGTCGGCACGCCGCTCTCCTTGTGCTTGCGCAGGTACCAGACGTTCCACTCGTCGAACGCGATGTTGATCTTCTTGGCGGATCCGAGCCGTGCGCCGACGTGGTCGGCGGTCGCGACCACCTCGCGGATGAAGAGGTCCATGTCGACCGAGGACGCGAGGAAGCTCGCGACGTCGTCGCCCTCGAGCTCGTAGTACGCGTGCGCCGAGACGAGGTCCACGACGTCGTAGGCGTGCTCGAGGACCGTGGCCTCCCAGGCGCCGAACGTCGGCATCTGCCGGCCCGAGCTGCCGCAGGCGACCAGCTCGAGGTCGCCGTCGAACTGTCGCATGGCGCGAGCCGTCTCGGCCGCGAGGCGCCCGTACTCCTCCGCGGTCTTGTGCCCGAGCTGCCACGGTCCGTCCATCTCGTTGCCGAGGCACCACATCCGGATGCCGTGCGGCTCCTTCGCGCCGTGCTCGATGCGCGCGTCGGACAGCGCCGTGCCCTGCGGGTGGTTCGCGTACTCGAGGAGGTCGATCGCCTCCTGCAGGCCGCGGGTGCCCAGGTTCATCGCCATGATCGGCTCGACCTCGGCCTTGCGCGCCCACCGCATGAACTCGTTGAGGCCGAACGCGTTGGTCTCGATCGTCCGCCAGGCCGGGTCCAGCCGGGTCGGACGGTCCTCGACCGGCCCGACGCCGTCCTCCCACCGGTACCCGGAGACGAAGTTCCCGCCCGGGTACCGCACCGCCGTCACGCCGAGCTCACGGACGAGCTCGAGCACGTCCCCCCGGAGGCCGTCGTCGTCCGCGGTGGGGTGGCCGGGCTCGAAGATCCCGCCGTACACGCACCGCCCCATGTGCTCGACGAACGACCCGAACACGCGGCGGTTGACGGGGGCCACGACGAAGGCGGGGTCGATCGACAGCGTGCCGTTGTGCATGGACTGCTCCTGGGTGTGGTGGACGGCGCCGACCCGCGGCGGGACGGACGGGAGGGGTGTGACGGACGGGGGCTGGCCGGGACGGTGGTGGTGCGCGAGCTCCCGGGCACCGGCGGTGGCCGGCGCCCGGGAGGGGACGGGGCTACTCGCCGATCTGGTTCTCCAGGTCCCTCTGCGCCTGGTCGAGGGCCGCCTGCGGCTCGACGCCGTTCTCGAAGATCTCCGTCCACGTCACCGTGGTGACCATGTCGTCGACGGCCGGCAGGTGGGGGTTCGTGAAGGACTCGAAGTGCCCGATCTCGTCCTTGACCTCGTTGAGGACGTCGAACAGGTTGGTCCGGAAGTACTGGTTGAACTTGTTGTCCGGGTTCTTGGTGACCTCCTCGTCCTCCCACACCGCGATGTTCACGGGGTCGAAGCCGAGCACCTCCCAGACGGCGACGTTGGCCTCGGGGGAGAGCTTGGCGAACGCGAGCCACTCGGCGGCGATGTCCTTGTGAGGGGAGGACTCGGTGACGGCCGTGCCGGTGCCGCCGCCGCCGATCGTCGCGACCTCGCCGCCCTCCACCACGGGCGCGGGGGCGATGGCGATGTCACCCGCGAGGTCGGGCATGTAGTCGACGAACCGCGACGTGTACCAGGCGGGGTAGACGATCGCCGCGTAGTCGCCGTCGTTGATGGCGCCGAAGGCCTCCTCCGAGTCGGGGCTGCCGCCGGGGATCGTGGAGATGGCGCCGGCCTCGAGCATGCCCTGCTCGAGCTCGAGCGCCTCGACGACCTCCGGGCTGTTCATCGTGACGTTGCCGTCCTCGTCGAAGAACCCGCCGCCGAGCTGCGCGACGATGAGCGGCTCCACCATGTCGACGCCCGTGCTGGCGACGCCGAACGCCTTGCCCGTCGCCTGGTTGTAGGCGGTACCAGCCGCCTGGAAGTCGTCCCAGGTCTCGATGGTCGTGTAGTCGACGCCGGCCGCCTCGAGCAGCGGCACGTTGTAGAAGGCGACGAACGCCCCGACGTGGATGGGCAGGCCGTACTGGCCGCCCCCGCGGTTGTAGAGGTCGAGCCGTGCCTGTACGACGTCCTCGCGGTAGGGCTCCGCGACCTCGGTGAGGTCCATGAGCGGCGACCGGCCGTCCTCGGCGACGAAGTTCGAGAACTGGCTGACCTCGATGTCGACGACGTCGGGCAGCCCGGACCCGGAGTTGGCGGCGAGCTGCAGCTTGTTGTGCATGTCGTCGTACGGGTACACCGTGACCTCGAGGTCGATCTGCCGATCCGGGTTCTGCTCGTTCCACTGCTCGGTCATCTGCTCGTAGTACGTCGCGTGCAGCTCCGCGAACACCCACATGTCCAGGGTGACCGAGCCGTCCTCGTTGGGCGCGGCCTCGTCGCCACCTCCGCCGCCGCCGCAGGCCGCGAGCATGAGCACCCCTGCGGCGCTGCCCGCGGCGAGCGCCGTGAGCCTGCGTGATCTAGCCATGATGTGACTCCTTTGTCGGTGTGCGGTGGCCGGTCAGCCCTTGAGGGCCCCGGCCGTCATCCCGGCGACGAAGAATCGCTGGAAGAGCAGGAACAGGACGAGGACGGGCAGGAGGGAGAAGAACGACCCGATGATGAGCAGCTCGTAGTTGTTGCCGTAGGGCGTGAGCAGCGTGTTGAGGCCGATCGGGAGCGTGAACTTCTCGGCGGAGCGCAGCACCAGCAGGGGCCACAGGAAGTTGTTCCAGATGACCATCCCGTTGAGGATCGCCATCGCCGCGAGGGCCGGCCGGGAGATGGGCAGGACGATCTTGAAGAAGATCCCGAACTCCGTGACCCCGTCGACGCGGCCGGCCTCCAGGAGCTCCTTGGGGATGCCCAGGAAGTACTGCCGGAAGAAGAAGATGGTCACCGACGCCGCGAGGAACGGCAGGACGACGACGGCGTACGAGTCCGCCAGGCCGACGTCGTTCACCATGACGAAGAGCGGCAGCATCATGATCTCGAAGGGGACGGTCATGAGCAGCAGCACCGAGATGAACCAGGCGTTCTTGCCCTTGAAGTCGTACATCGCGAACCCGTAGGCGACGAACGAGCTCACCAGGAGCGTCCCCGCGACCTGCACCGCGGTGAGGACCACCGAGTTGAGGAACCAGCGGAAGTACAGCCCCGAGTCGGTGAAGAGCATCACGTAGTTGTCCAGCGACAACGAGCCGGGCTCGATGTCGAGGCTCAGCCCGTTGCGGATGATCTGGTTGCCGTCCTGGAAGGTCCCGACGAAGATCGCGACGAGCGGGACCAGCACGATGAGCGCGATGACGACGAGGAAACCGGTCTGGACGGCGGCGAAGAGGCCCCGGGGCAGCGTGTGCTTGGTCCGGGGAGGTCGGCGGTCGGACGGCGAGGGCCCTGCGGCGGTCTCCGCGGCCACGGCTGTCGTCGACTCGATCGGTGTCGGCGCGCTCATCGGGCGTCGTCCTTGCGGAACGTCCCGGTGAGCGTGAGGTACGTGAGGTTGATCGCCATGATGACGACGAGGAGCACGACGCCGACGGCGGACGCGAAGCCGAGGTCGTTCTCCTCGATGCCCCTGCGGTACAGGTAGCCGACGACGGTCAGGCCCTGGTTGTTCGGGGAGTTGTTGCCGGCGTACAGCATGAAGCTCTCGAGGAACATCGCCAGGCCCCCGTAGATGCTGATGGTCGTGACGTAGACCACCGTCGGCTTGAGGTTCGGCAGGGTGATCCGGAAGAACTGCTGCAGGCGGCTCGCGCCGTCGATGGACGCGGCCTCGTAGTACTCGTCCGGGATCGACTGCATGCCCGCGAGGAAGTAGAGGATGTTGACGCCCGTGTAGCGCCACATCGCGAGCGCGAGGAGGGCCACGAGCCCGCCCGTGTCGGTCCGCAGCCAGCGCACCGGGTCCGCGCCGACGACGGCGATGAGCTGGTTGACGAGGCCGGTCTCGGTCTCGGCGAACATCAGCCGGAAGATGATGCCGGCGACCACGATCGACGTGAGCGCCGGGACGAACATCGACGCCTTGAACACCGCCTTGACGCGGCTGCTACCGATCCGGGAGTTGATGAGCGCGGCGAGCGCCAGCGGGATCGGGATGAGCAGCGCGAGCGTGAGCACCGTGTAGCGGACGCTGTTGAGCAGCGCCTGCCAGAAGATCCGGTCGCGCGCCAGCCGCTCGAAGTTCTCGGTGCCGACGAAGGCCGCCTCGCCGAAGAGCACCTCCTGCGTGCTCATGACGAAGGTGCGGGCGAGGGGCACCGCCCAGAACGCGAGCAGCGTGATGACGAACGGGGCGATGAAGAAGTAGGGCGCGAGGCGCTGGGAGTAGAGCACGTCGCGCACGGCGAACCTGCCGCTCCGGCGCGGGCTGGCGAGCCCATCCGACCGTGCCATGTGACGTCTCCTCCTCGTCGTCGAGGTCCGCGCCACCGGCGCTCCGACCACCACTCGTCGACGCGTCGTCGGCGACGCGCTGTCCTGCAGATGTGACGTTACAAAGCCACGACCTGCATCTTTACGACGTGGTAAGTCGGGTGCCATGCTCACCTCTTCCGGTCCGACGTGTCAAGGGGCGCAGCGGACGCGGTAGGTTCACCGCCGGATCAGCAGCTACGAGAGCACGGAGCGGCCGTCGTGAGTGTCACCATGCGCGACGTGGCGCTCCTGGCGCGCGTCTCGAGCAAGACGGTGTCGAACGTCGTCAACGACCACCCGCACGTGCATCCGGACACCCGCGCCCGCGTGCAGCGGGCGATCGCCGAGCTCGGGTACCGGCCGAACCTCTCTGCTCGAGGCCTGCGGTCGGGCCGGACCGGGGTGATCGGCCTGGCGGTGCCCGATCTGCGCCAGAGCTACTTCGCCGAGCTGGCCGACGCCGTGATCGCCGCCGCCGAGCGGCGCGACCTGGGCGTGATCGTCGGGCAGTCCGGCGCCGACCGCGACCACGAGACCGCCGTCGTCGCCAACGGCCTGCGGCAGACCGACGGGCTGCTGTTCAGCCCTCAACGGCTCGGCACCGAGGACCGCGGCCTGCTGAACCACGTGGAGTACCCGCTCGTCCTGCTGGGGGAGCGGATCTTCGGCGGGCCGACCGACCACGTGACGATGCACAACATCGAGGGTGCCCGGGCTGCGGTCGACCACCTCCTCGCGCTCGGGCGGCGCAGGGTCGCGGTCGTGGGCGCCCACCCCGACGGGCGGACGGGCCAGCTGCGCCCCTCGGACCTGCGGGTGCGCGGGTACCGGGAGGCGCTGACCGCTGCCGGGGTGCCGCTCGACCCGCGCCTCGAGCGGGCCGTCGCCCCGTGGCACTCCGAGGACGGCGTGAACGCGACGCGCGAGCTGCTCGCGTCCGGGGTGGAGTTCGACGCGGTCTTCGCGCTCAACGACACCCTCGGCATCGGTGCCCTGCGCGCGCTGGGCGAGGTCGGCCGCCGCGTGCCCGACGACGTCGCCGTCATCGGCTTCGACAACATCCCCCACGGCCGCTTCACCCTGCCGTCGCTGTCGACCGTGGACCCCGGCCGCGACGAGATCGCCGAGACGGCCGTGGCGATGCTCGTCGAGCGCATCGAGTGGGGCACCGGGACCGCCCCGCCGCCGCGGCTGCACAAGGCCGCCTTCCGGGTGGTGACGCGCGAGTCGACCGGCGGCTGAGCCGGCCGCACCGCCACGGGTGGCAGGATCGCGGCATGGTCCGGATGGTCGACGTCGCACAAGCGGCGGGCGTCTCGACCATGACCGTCTCCAACGTCATCAACGGGCGACCCGGGGTGGCCGCGGACACGCGGCTGCGCGTCCTCAAGGCGATCGACCGGCTCGGGTACGAGGTCAACGCCTCGGCGCGGAGTCTGCGGACGGGCCGGACCGGCGCGCTCGGCTTCGTGCTGCCGGAGCTGGACAGCCCGTACTACGCGCACCTCTCCGACCGCCTCGCGGCCGCCGCCCAGCGCCGCGGTCGCCACCTGCTCCTGGAGCGGACGGGTGCCACGCGCGAGCGCGAGCTCGAGGCCATCTCCTTCGGCCACCTGCGCCGCTACGACGGGGTCATCGTCAACGTGGTGCGGCTGGACGCGGCGGACCTGGACCAGCTGCGGTTCGAGACGCCCGTGGTGTTCCTCGGGGAGAGCCCGGTGCCGAGCCGGTTCGACCACGTGATGATGGACAACGTGGGCGGCAGCCGCGAGGCCACGAGCCACCTGCTGACGACGGGCTCGCTGCAGGTGGCGATGCTCGGCGGCAGGCACCAGGACACCGACGACATGGCGTCCCTGCGCACGCGCGGCTACCGCCAGGCGCACGACGACGTCGGCCGGCACGTCGACCCGCGGCTCGTGGTGGAGGTTCCGTCGTACTCCTGGGACCAGGGCCATCGGGCGGTCAGGGCGCTGCACGCGGACGGGGTGCCGTTCGACGCCGTCTTCTGCGTCACGGACGCGCTCGCGATGGGTGCGATGCGGGCCCTCGCGGACCTCGGCCGGCACGTGCCGCGGGACGTCCAGGTGATCGGCTTCGACAACGGGCCCGAGACGGACTTCATGATCCCGCGGCTGTCCTCGGTGGAGCCCGGCAACGAGGACATCGCCGAGCTCGTGCTCGACCAGCTCGAGCGGCGCATCGTCGCGGCGGGCGGCGGGCACGTGCGACCGCGGCCGGTGACGACGACCGTGGACGCGCGGCTCGTGCTGCGGGAGAGCACCCGCTAGGACGACGCGGGCGGGGAGGTGGGGACGGAGCCCTCAGGGGCTCCCGCGACTGGACTCGAACCAGTAACCGTCCGATTAACAGTCGGATGCTCTGCCAATTGAGCTACGCGGGATCGCGGGTCGAAATGCTACCCGATCGCGGGGCGTGCCTCGGAACGGTGCGCGGCCGCGCCCGTCGTGTCGCGCGCCCCGCGGCTGTCGTCGGCCTCATGCCAGGCCGGCGGCCTCCCGGACCTTGGCCTCGGCCTCGTCGACCGCGGCCGCGGTGCGCGGGTCCGTCAGGTCGACCCGCCCATCACCGAGCACCTGCGTGAGCAGGCCGCCGTCGGCGTCGCGGCGCAGCGCGATGCGCACGACGGACCCGCCCGGGACGGTGACGCGGGCGGTGTGCACGACCGACGACTGCACGCGCTCGTGGACCGTGCGCGCGAGCACCCGCGCGTGCTCCTCGTCGAGACGGAGCACCGAGGGCGCGGAGCCGTCCACCCACGTCACGGTCAGCTCAGCGCTCTCGGGGTCCAGCCGTGCGCCGTCCACGTCGCTCCACGCCCGGCGCAGCTGCTCACCGCCCACGACCTGCAGGTGCTGGGTGGTCGCGATCGCCCAGCCGTCGGTCAGCGGCGCCGTGGCGAGCACCTTCTCGCCGCGCCGCAGGTCGAGGGCGCGGCGGACGTCGTCGGGCAGGCGCGGGGCGCGTCGCATCAGGGCCATGCGTCCAACGTAACCTCAGCCGAGACCGGCGAGCCGGCGGACCTCGGTCACGTCGACGTCGGGGGAGAGTGCCGGCGAGCTCACCGCGGCCGCGCCCGCCGCAACGCCCAGGCGCAGGCACGCGTCGAGCGGCAGCCCGTCGAGCCTGCCCCGCAG
>CAUQTR010000009.1:0-15581 GCA_963521045.1 uncultured Actinotalea sp. | reverse complement strand
GCCGTGGCCATCGCCGGGCTGGCGACGGCGGTGCTCGCCGGATCGGGCGGCCTGTCCGCGGACCTCGGCACCGTCGTCCTCATGGGGCTCCTGCTCTTCGCCGGCGGCGTCACGCTGGGCGGGCAGCAGGCCGGCAACGGCCGCGTGACGCAGATCGCCGGCGACCCCGTCGTCGCCGGGGTGACCACCGCGGTCGGCGGTACCGCGGCGATGACCGTCCTCATGGGCGCCGTCGCCGCCACGGGTGGTCTGGCGGGCGTCGCGCTCCCGGCACCGGTCGACCACTGGTACCTGTACCTCGGCGGGCCGCTCGGCGCCGCGATCACCGTGGGTGCCGCGTGGGCCATCCGTCACCTGGGCACGTTCGCCCTGACGCTCGCGATCGTCGGGGGCCAGATGCTCACCGCCGTCGGGATCGACCTGGCGACCGGGGTGGGCGTCCACCCGGCCACCCTCGGCGCCGCGGCGATGATCGCGCTCGCGACCGTCGCCGCCGTCGGGCGATCCCGCCAGGCCGGTCGACCACCGCACGACCCGCTCCGGTCGAGGTCGTCGTAGCGCCGGAGCTCGGCCTCCGCGGGCGTGACGCCGCGGGCGACCGTCAGACGGGGTTCCTCACCGCGTGGCGCACGGCGATCACGCCGGTGTCGAACCGTCGCTCGTCGAGCAGCTCGAGGTCGAGCCGCGCGCCCCGGGGCAGCGCCGGCTTGCCGCCGCCGACGAGGACCGGGTAGAGCAGGAGCACGCACTCGTCGACCAGACCGTGCCGGAACGCCTCCGCCGCGATCCCCGCTCCCCCGATGCTCAGGTCCGCGTGCGAGGTCTCCTTGAGCCGACGCACGGCCTGGGGATCGAACGTCCGCTCGAGCGTGGTGCGCGACGTCGAGACCTCGGTCAGCGACGTCGAGTAGACGACCTTGTCGGCGTCCCGCCAGATCCCGGCGTACTCCTGGACCACCGCGGGCTCGTCCGCCAGCCAGGCGTCGTCCTCCCAGACCCGCATCGTCTCGTACATGCGCCGTCCGTAGAGCGAGGTGCCGATGTGCCGCTCGTGCTCGTTCCAGAAGGCGTGGACGTCCTCGTCCGGCTCGGACCAGTCGAACGCCCCCGTCTCGTCCTCCAGGAAGCCGTCGAGCGAGATGTTGGCGGCGTAGATCAGCTTGCCCATGGTCACCCTCCCGGTCCGGACGGGGCCCAGCGTGCTGCCTGACGCAGGCACCCGGCAACCCTCGCCCTGCCTTGCCTATGATGCGCTGGAGCAGCGGGACGACGGGGGCGACGTGGCCGAGAACCGTAGATGGCCGCGCACGCGGTTCGACAACCTGTGCCGCGAGACGGTGCTCGACACCGGTATGGCGCTGTGGGCCCTGCGGCGCTCGCTCGTGGATGCCTTGGCGCACGGGCAGGTGGCAGGCTGCCGTGTCGTCGCGGTCGGCGAGGACATCAACCCGTGGATGTGGGAGGCGTCCGCCGACTGGATGCACCTGCTGTCGGTGCGCCCGACGGCGAGCGTCGACCAGCTCTTGCTCTCCCTCCCGGGCAACCGCGAGCGGTTGGCGGGCGGTGCCACGTGGGTCAGCGTGTTCGACTACGAGCGGCTCGACGACGACGCCCGCCAGCTGATCGTCAACGAGACCGCGGGCACCTACCTGTTCGCGTGCACCGAGGTGCAGTTCAAGATCGCGAACCGCAGCTCCGTCCTGCTCTCCGGCCCGGTCTGCGACGGCGAGCAGTCGGTCATGGTCGTGCGCCATCCCCCGGTGCTCGAGGCGGCGCTGCGTCACTGGAACGCCGTGATGGCCTCGGCGTTCCACTGCGGCGAGGAGCGCGCGACCGCTCCCGAGCTGACCCAGCGGCAGTGGGACGTCGTGAACCTGCTGCGTCAGGGACTCACCGACGAGGCGATCGCGCGTGCGCTCGGCGTCAGCGTACGCACCGTCCGCGCCGAGGTGGCCCAGGTCCTCGAGGCGCTCCAGGCACGCTCCCGCTTCTCAGCCGGCTTCCACCTGGGCCGCCTCGGGGTACCCCCACGCTGAGCGGCCGGCTCACACCAGCTCGACGCGTTCCCACCATCGCGCCGTGGCGAACCACCCGACGCCCGCCACGGGTACCGCCGCGAGCAGCTGCGGCCAGGACACGGCCGAGGCGGCCTCCGCCCCACCCATCCCCTCGCCGCGGGCCACGGTGAGGTCGACGCCGTCGACGGCCGGTTCTCCGTCGAACACCCGCCGGAGCCGTCGCGCATCGAGCAGCACGTCCGGGCGCCCGCCCAGGCTGTGCGCCCCTGCCGCGTCGGCCGTTGTCATCGGCCGACCTCCTGGGCCGGCAGGCTCGCCGGCGCGACGGCCAGCAGGTCCAGCGCCTGGCGGACGACGTCGCCGAGCGGCGTGTCGTCACCGTGAGCGCCCCACCGGAACAACGCCTCCATCAGCGCACCGAGGCACGCACCGGCTGCGACGCGTGCCTCGAAGGGGTCAGCCCCGTCGCGAACGAGGGCGTCCACCACGAGGTCGCCGGTGCGGCGGTTGTTCGCCCATGCGCTGGCCATCAGCGGGCCGTGCGTCGCGACGATCTGCACACGGAGCCGCGTCTCGTCCGACGCCGGCTCCGGAAGCCGCGACCATGCGGCGAGGAACCCGCGCCGCACCCGCTCGAGAACCGGCAGGCCCGGGTGCTGCGCGAGGACCTGCGACGCGATCTCGTCGTCGTAGGGGTCGTCGAGCAGGACCGACTCCTTGGTCGGGAAGTGGCGGAAGAACGTCATGTGCGACACGCCCGCGCCATCGGCGATCTGCTGCACGGTCGTGCGGTCGAAGCCGCGCTCCGCGAAGAGGCGCAGCGCAGCCGCCCTCAGGCGTTCGCGCGTCGTCATCCTCAGATGTTAGTGACTAACACAGCCACGCGCGAGCATCCAGCCCATGTCGACCGCGCCGTCCGGTGGCAGCGACTCAGTGCCCGGCGCCGAGGCTGCCGGCAAGCCGGCTGTGGCGTGCGGCGGTGTCGGGGTTCATGCCGACGATCGTGACGCTCTTGCCGCGGGTGGCGTACTTGTGGGTGATGGCGTCGAGCGTGGCGACGGTGGAGGCGTCCCAGATGTGGGCGTCGGTCATGTCGATGACGATGTTCTTCGGGTCGCCGGTGTAGTCGAACTGGTAGACGAGGTCGTTGGACGAGGCGAAGAAGAGCTCGCCCGCGACGGCGTACACGCGCTGGTCGTCGTCGTCCGAGGCGTCCAGGCGAGTGACCGTGGTGAAGTGCGCGACGCGGCGCGCGAAGAGCACCATCGCGACCAGGACGCCGACGATCACGCCGTAGGCGAGGTTGTGCGTCGCCACGGTGACCACGACGGTCGACAGCATCACCGCCGTCTCGGACCTGGGCATGAGTCGCAGCGTGGCCGGTCGGATCGAGTGCCAGTCGAACGTGCCGACGGACACCGTGATCATGACGGCGACGAGGGCCGCCATGGGGATGATCGCGACCAGGTCGCCGAGGCCGACGACGAGCACGAGGAGGAAGACACCGGCGAGGAAGGTGGAGATCCGGGTGCGGGCACCGGAGGCCTTCACGTTGATCATCGTCTGGCCGATCATCGCGCAGCCACCCATGCCGCCGAAGAAGCCGGTGATGATGTTGGCCGCGCCCTGGCCCCAGGCCTCGCGGGTCTTGTTCGAGTGGGTGTCGGTGACGTCGTCGACGAGCTTCGCGGTGAGCAGCGACTCGAGGATGCCGACCAGGGCCATGGCGAGCGCGAACGGGGCGATGATCTGCAGCGTCTCGAGCGTGAACGGGACGTCGGGGACCAGCAGGGAGGGCAGCGCCTCCGGCAGCTCGCCCTCGTCGCCCACGGTGGGCACGTCGATCGCCGCGAGCACGACGGCGCCGGTCAGCAGGGCGATGGCCACCAGCGGCGCCGGCACCGCGGTGGTCCATCGGGGCGTCAGCACCATGACCGCGATGCCGACGGCGACCAGCGGGTAGACCAGCCAGGGCACGCCGATCAGGTGCGGCAGCTGGGACAGGAAGATGAGGATCGCCAGGGCGTTGACGAAGCCGACCATGACCGAACGCGGGATGAACCGCATCAGCTTGGCCACACCCAGCACGCCGAGCGCGACCTGGATGACCCCGGCGAGGATCACTGTCGCGACGAGGTAGTCCAGGCCGTGGTCGCGAGCGACCGGGGCGATGACCAGGGCGACCGCCCCCGTCGCCGCGGAGATCATGGCCGGACGTCCGCCGAGGAACGCGATGGAGACCGCCATCGTGAACGACGCGAACAGGCCCAGGCGGGGGTCGACACCCGCGATGATCGAGAACGCGATCGCCTCGGGAATGAGCGCGAGCGCCACCACCAGGCCGGCCAGCACCTCCGTCTTCAGGCGACGAGGCGACCGCAGCGCCGCGAGCACCGAGAACGACTCGTCCGCCTCGGGGGCACCCCGGCTCGGCCGAGGGTCGGGAGCGGCATCGGACAGGGCGGAGCGGAGCTCGTGGGACACGGAGCGTTCCTTCGTCGATCGGCGGCGCGCAGACGCACCTGGAGACCGAGCCGGGAAGGCCCGGTCCGGCGGACAGGCTGAGGGCGCCACGCTGCGCACGACGGTGAGTGGTCGTCGGGCAGGCGGATGCGCGAACGGGACCGTGCGGAACCTACCCACGGGTGAGGGTCGGCTGCGGGACCGTCTCAGAGTGGGGCGACACCGCTCCGTGCCGTCACCCGTCGGCTGCCGCCGTCCGGCCAGGTCGGCTCGGGTCGGGTCGGGTCGGGTCACAGGGTGCCGAGCAGCTCCTTCATCTCGTCGATCTCGGCCGTCTGCGCGTCGATGATCGCGCGGGCCAGGTCCAGCGCCTCGGGGTTGGCCCCGTCCTCGAGCTGCTCCTCGGCCATCTCGATCGCGCCACGGTGGTGGGACGTCATCAGGTCCAGGAACGACCGGTCGAAGTCGACGCCTTCGAGTTCGCCGAGCGAGGTCATGGCCTCGTCCTGGCTCATGCCCTCCATGTCCATGCCGCCGTGGTCCATCCCGCCCATGTCGGCGTCGTCGGGAAGGTCCTCACCCCATGCCTCGAGCCACCCGGACATCTGCTGGATCTCGGGATCCTGCGCGTCGTAGATCCGCTGTGCCAGGGCGCGGACCTCCTCGGTGGTGGCCCGGTCGAGCGCGAGCTCGGCCATCTCCAGAGCACCCTCGTGGTGGACGATCATCATCTGTGCGAACTCGACGTCCGCGTCGTTGTGCTCGCCCTCTACGCCGGTCTCCTGGCTCGTCCGGGGCGCCGGCCCATCGGTCGGTTCCGGGGTGGCCGAACAGGCCGCGAGAGCGGCGGTCAGGGTGGCTGCCGCCGTCGCAGCAGCGAGCCGGCGTCGGGTGATGCTCTTCACGGTCGTTCCTTCCGAGGCTCGTCGGTCGTGCGGGTCAGGCCGGGGTACTGGGCGCGCAGCACGTGTCGCAGCCCATCGGAGTCTCCGTCACCTCAGTGGTGGTGGGGTGAGCGCGGGGGTCCCGCATCGGCGGGACCGGCAGTCACAGGCGGGCGTTGATCTCCTTGAGGAGGTCCTCGGGGTCGAGCCACATGGACGGGTAGTTGCCGTGCCACAGCTGGTTGCCGTCGGCGTCGATGAGGACGAACCCGTGCCCCGGCAGGCCTTCGTGCATGCCCTTGCCGAGGGTGCCATATGCCGCGGAGACCTCTCCGTCGTCGAGCAGGAACGGCGCCCTGACGCCGAGGCGTTCGCGGTCGGCATTGATCTGCTCAGCGGTGTTCATGACGATCGGCAGGACGGCGATGCCGTCGTCGCCGAATGCCGGGTTCTTCTCGATCTCGACCATCTGCAGCAGGCACGAGTCACAGCCCGCACCCTCGTTGAAGTACAGCACGACCGGCTCGCCGCGGTAGTCGGCGAGAGACGCGGTCGACCCGTCCGACGCCGGGAGCGTGAACTCCGGGGCCGCGCGCACGTCGCTCGACGTCGTCGGGCGGGAGGAGAGCAGGCCCGCGGCGACGAGCACTGCCACGATGAGCAGCCCGGCGCCCCACGCGACCCAGCTGATGCGCTGGCGACGACGGGCGCTCGCTGCCTGGGTGGCGTGCAGCTCGTCGAGGACCTGCTGATGCTCGGCGGCGCGGCGGACGGCGGTTCCGGAGGTCATCGGGTCACTTCCTCGGTGGGGGTGGTGGCGTGGCAGGAAGGGACCGGCTCGTCAGCAGCCTGAGCAGCACCCGGCGGCGCGTGGTCCGGGGAAGGGCGGCGGCTCAGGCGGCGTCGGTCGGCGAGGGTGGCCCAGATGAACCCGGTGGCTACCGCGAGCAACGCCACGCCCTGGACCGGTTCGGGGACCGGGGACAGGAAGGCCTGGACCGCGGCGAACAGGTCGGTCAGAGCCCGGGAGGTGGCGTCCTGGAATGCGCTGCCGCCCGTCATGTCAGGGCTGCCGGCCAGGCCGATGACGAAGCCGCCCATGACGGCGAAGCCGGCCGCGACGGCGATGTTCAGCGTGTTGGTCACCAGGACTCGGCCCGCGACGCGCAACCGGACCGTCCTGGCTCGCAGCAGCGTGCGGTCAGCGAGGCCGGCCCGGTCCCACACCAGCGCCATGACGAACAGCGGGAAGACCATCCCGAAGACGTAAGCCAGCCCCAGGGCCAGGCCACCGATCGGCGACCCCGACAGCACCGACAGGGTCATCACGCCGGCCAGTACCGGCGCGCAGCACGAGGACGCGATCCCGGAGAACACCCCGAGGGCGAAGAAGCTCGCGGTGTCGCCGCGGCTGGTGTCCGGTGCGCGCAGGAACGACGGCAGGGACCACATCCGCCCGGACAGAGCCAGCGCCGCCAGCGCGATCATCAGCAGGCCGCCGGCCCAGTAGAGGGGCGCGTGGTACCGGGCAATCGCACCGGCGAGAAGGCTCATCCCCAAGGTGATGGGCACCAGGACGAGCGCGAGGCCGGCGGCGAAGACGAAGGTCAGCGGCAGCAGGCGCCACCGGGCGTTCTTGATCGCGCCGGCGAGGTAGGACGGGGCGAGGAAGACGATGCAGCACGGCGCGAACAGCGCCACCCCGCCGGCGAAGAAGGCGGCCAGGATGCTCCCGGTCGTCAGCAGCTCGGAGCCCATCACGCACCGACCCGGACGGTCCGCGACGCGAGGGCCCTGGCGAGCTTCTTGCGCGGCAGCCGGCCGGCGGAGAAGAACTGCCCGTCCAGCAGCACGAGCGGGTTCATCGCCGGGCGGTGCTCGGCGACGAGGGCCCGGCCCTCCGGGGTGTCGATCCCGACGCTGCGGACCAGCAGCGGCACGTCACCCGCGAGAACCGCCAGCGCCTCCTCGGCGTCGTGGCAGAAGTGGCACGCCGGGGCGTGGACGACGGTGACGACCGGTGGGCCGGCGGGCTGACTGGGCACGGCATCTCCTGACGGGGTGCGATCTGACACCCTCACCGTCGGCGGCCGGCCCTGTACCCACGCTCGTCATCCGGTCAAGGTTCGATGAAGGTCCCGGTCCTGGGCCCGCGCAGCGACCCACCGCATGCGGGTCGCCGACAAGATGGAACCCGTGAGCACCGCACCGACGAGGTCACCCGCCCGCCGCGCCGTCGTCGTCGACGACGAGGAGGCCCTGGCCCGCCTGGTCGCCGGGTACCTCGAGCGCGAGGGCTACGACACGACCCTGTGCCACGACGGCGCCCAGGCGGTCGAGCTGCTGCGCGAGGTCGACCCCGACCTGGTGATCCTGGACCTGGGCCTGCCCGGGCTGGACGGGGTGGAGGTGTGCCGACAGCTACGCACGTTCTCCGACTGCTACGTCGTGATGCTGACCGCCCGCACCGAGGAGGTCGATACGCTCATCGGCCTGTCCGTCGGTGCGGACGACTACCTGACCAAGCCGTTCAGCCCTCGCGAGCTCATGGCCCGCATCGGGGCGCTCATGCGACGCCCACGTCGCGCCGCCCCGATCACGGCCGCCCCGTCGACCGGAACCCTCCTGGAGGTCGGTGATCTGCGGATCGACGTCGAGGCCCGCGAGGTGCACCGCGACGGCGTACCCGTGGCGCTGACGCGGACCGAGTTCGACGTCCTGGCCGCGTTGGCCGCCAAGCCCGGCCGGGTGTTCAGCCGCCGCGCGCTCATCGATACCGTCTGGGGCCCGGGGTGGGTCGGCGACGAGCACCTGGTCGACGTGCACGTGCTGCACGTGCGCCAGAAGCTCGGCGACACCGTCGACGCCCAGCGGTACGTACGCACCGTGCGCGGCGTCGGATACCGCATCGGGACCGGCGCATGACGACCGCGGGCACCCGGCGGCAGGGTGCGGCGTGGGGCCTGGGACCCCGTCTCCTGGCCGCGCTGGTCATCGTGCTCGCCACCGCCGCGATCACCGCCTGGCTGGTCGCGTCCGCAGTCGGCCCCGGGCTCTTCCACGACCACATGCTCCGCGCCGGGCTCGAGGACCACGACGCCGCCGTCGTGCACGCCGAGCAGGCGTTCCAGGACGCCAGCACCGTCTCCCTCGCCCTCGGGCTGGGCGCCGCCGCTCTCGCCGCCAGCGCCGTGAGCCTTGTACTGACGCGCCGCATCGGGCGGTCGCTCGCCGCCGTGTCCACCGCCGCGGCGCGGGTCGGAGCCGGGGCGTACGGGTCCCGGGTGCCCCACCCGGGCCTGGGCGCGGAGTTCGACGGCCTCGCTCGGTCCTTCAACGCGATGGCCGACCGGCTGCACGAGGCCGACCGGCTGCGCGCCCGGCTCCTGGCCGACGTCGCCCACGAGGTCCGTACCCCGGTGGCGACCATCACCGGGTACCTGGAGGCCGTCGAGGACGGCGTGCAGCCCTTCGACGAGGCGACGATCGGCGTCCTGCGCGAGCAGGCCGCCCGCCTGACCCGACTCGCGCAGGACCTGGGCGCTGTGACGCACGCCGAGGCCGGGGACCTGACCTTGGACCTGCAGCCCGTGCCGGCTTCTGACCTGCTTGACGCCGCCGCGGCCGCGGCCGGTGAGCGGGCCACGGCCGCCGGCGTCGCCCTCGAGCTGGAGGTCGCCGACGGGCTGCCGCCGGTCTCAGTCGACCGCACCCGGATCGCGCAGGTGCTGGACAACCTGATGGCCAACGCGGTCCGGCACACCCCGCCGGGCGGGACCATCGTGCTGTCCGCCGATCACGGACCGGAAGGCCAGGTGCAGCTCGCCGTCGCCGACACCGGAGAGGGCATCGCCCCCGAGCACCTGCCGCACGTCTTCGAGCGGTTCTACCGGGCCGACACCGCCCGGGACAGGACCCGCGGCGGGTCAGGCATCGGCCTGGCGATCAGCAAGGCGCTGTCCGTGGCCCACGGCGGCAGCATCACCGCCGAGAGCGCCGGCGTGGGTCGGGGCGCGACGTTCACCGTCACGTTGCCGCCCGCCTGAGTCACCGACCGACGGCTCGTCCACCGGGGGTGCTCTGGGCTGCTGCCGACGACGATGGCCGTACCGGTCAGGTGCGACCTCGTCAGAGGGTGCCCTTCACGGTCGGGACGTCCCCGGCCAGCTCGGTGCGCAGTGTGCGGTAGGTGTCGAGGTCGACCTCACCGGTCGCCAGCCGGGCGTCGAGGACAGCGACAGGGTCGGGTGCGGGCGCGGCGGGGAACAGTCGGACGACCGCCCACAGCGCGCTGCCGAGCACCGCGAGGCTGGCGGCGACCATCAGCCATCCACCGGCTCCCAAGCCCCAGCACCAGGACATCGCTGCGCTCCTCCCGGCGCCGGTCGGCGCCATGCCCTCAGCGTCGCGCGCCTGCCCTGAGGTCGATGTCGAGGTCCGATGAAGGCTCGGTGAAGCGCGTGTCCTTGGTGGCAGATCCCGGGAATTCCGGCCGAGAGTCCGTGGTTGTCGACATCGAGTACCCCCCGGGGGTATCCATTCGGACGAACGCCGGTCGCACATCGAGGAGAAGTGCCATGAGCAACGCGCACCAGGGCCACCACGCGCACGACGACGGGCGCCGCGACGCGGGCCGGCGGCACGGATCCACGAGGGGCGACCACGGTGCGGGCGCGGGCACCGACGTCGGCCATGGCGGGCACGACGGGCACGACGGGCACGGGACGCATGGCGGCGGGCACGGTGACCACGTCACGCTGTTCCGGCGCCTGTTCTGGATCAACCTCGCTCTCGCTGCACCGACGGTCCTCCTCAGCAGGATGTTCGCGGACCTGCTCGGCTATCCCCTGCCCGACGCGCCTGGGCTCACCTGGGTGGCACCGGTCCTCGGCACCGTCATCTACCTGTGGGGCGGACGGCCGTTCCTCACCGGGGCGATCGCCGAGCTCCGTGCTCGCAAGCCCGGGATGATGCTGCTCATCGGCATGGCGATCACGGTCGCGTTCGTCGCCTCCTGGGGCGCGACACTCGGGGTGCTCTCCCACGAGCTCGACTTCTGGTGGGAGCTCGCCCTGCTGGTCGTGATCATGCTGCTCGGCCACTGGCTGGAGATGCGGTCGTTGGCGCAGACCTCCTCCGCTCTGGAGTCCCTCGCGGCACTGCTGCCGGACGAGGCGGAGAAGGTCGAGGGCGACTCCGTCGTCCTCGTCCCGCCGTCCTCCCTGCTCCTGGGTGACGTCGTCGTCGTCCGCCCGGGGGGCCGGGTCCCGGCCGACGGGCAGGTGGTCGACGGTGCTGCCGACGTCGACGAGTCGATGATCACCGGCGAGTCGCGGCCCGTGCGCCGCACCGTCGGCGACCAGGTCGTCGCGGGAACCGTCTCGACCGACAGCGCCCTACGCGTGAGGGTCGACGCCGTCGGCGACTCGACCGTGCTGGCCGGGATCCAGCGCCTGGTCGCCCAGGCCCAGTCGTCCACCACGCGTGCGCAGCTGCTCGCCGACCGCGCCGCCGGATGGCTGTTCTGGTTCGCCCTGATCGCCGCCGTCATCACCGTCGGGATCTGGAGCGCCGTCGGCACACCGGACTTCGCCATCGTCCGGGCCATCACGGTCCTCGTCATCGCCTGCCCGCACGCCCTCGGCCTCGCCATCCCGCTCGTGGTGTCGATCTCCACCGAACGCGCCGCCCGCGGTGGCGTCCTGGTCAAGGACCGCGCCGCGCTCGAGCGGATGCGCGCGGTCGACACCGTCCTGTTCGACAAGACCGGGACGCTCACCAAGGGCGAGCCCGCCCTACACGACGTCGCCACGACCGGCGTCGGTGACGACGAGCTCCTCACCCTCGCCGCCGCGGCGGAGGCCGACAGCGAGCACCCGCTGGCACGTGCCATCACCGCAGCAGCACACCAGCGCGGGCTCACCGTCCCCCGCGCCCAGGACTTCCGGGCCTCGACCGCGGTCGGCGTCTCCGCGACCGTGGACGGACGCCGCGTCGCCGTCGGCGGCCCGAACCTCCTGGCCGAGCACGGCCTCACTCCCCTACCGGCGACCCAGCCCTGGTCCGACCGCGGGCAGATCGTGCTGCACGTCCTGGTCGACGGCCAGGTGGCCGGAGCGCTCGGGCTCGCCGACGACGTGCGCCAGGAGTCCCGCGAGGCGGTCGACGCCCTCCACGCGCTCGGCATCCACGTGGTGATGATCACGGGCGATGCGGAGCCGGTGGCGAGGGCCGTGGGCGCGGAGCTCGGCATCGATCAGGTGTTCGCGGGCGTCCGGCCGGAGGACAAGAGCAGCACGGTCGCCTCCCTCCAGCAGGCGGGTCGCACCGTGGCGATGGTGGGCGACGGCGTCAACGACGCACCCGCCCTCGCCCAGGCCGACGTCGGCGTCGCCATCGGCGCCGGCACGGACGTCGCCATCGCCTCCGCGGGCGTCGTCCTGGCCTCCGACGACCCCCGGTCCGTCCTGTCCGTCATCCAGCTGTCGCGCGAGGGCTACCGGAAGATGAAGCAGAACCTGTGGTGGGCCGCGGGCTACAACATCGCCGCCGTGCCCCTCGCCGCGGGAGTCCTCGCGCCGGTGGGGTTCGTCCTGCCGATGGAGATCGGTGCGATCCTCATGTCGCTGTCCACCGTCGTGGTGGCCGCGAACGCCCAGCTGCTGCGGCGGCTCGACCTGAGCCCGGATGCGTCGACAGCCGCCGCGCACGGGGCCGCGCGCGTCGGACCGCGGACGGCGGTGCCGGCTGCCTGAGCAGACCTGGCCCTCGCGGCGTGCGTGCGAGGACGAGGAGCGCGCCGGTAGCGGAGCAGGACCGCACGACGGCACGGTTGTCGGCATCATCTCCGCTGGGAGGTCGCTTCGGATGAGCACGCAAGGACCGCTGCACGAGCCCGGCGGGGCGGACCTGCCGACGCGGGCCACGCTGGAGGCCGCCGAGCTACGTCGGCGCCTGGACGCTCAGGAGGCGTCGGCACGCCGCCTCGAGGTGCCCGGCGCTGCTGCGATCGGAGTAGTCGGCCTCGTCGTCGCAGCCGGCGGGGCGACGCACCCGGCCCTGCTGGCTGTGGGGGCGTGGATCGTGGCGCTCGCGGTGCTCATCCTCTGGGGCCGCTCGGTCCGGAACGGCAGGGAGCGCGGCACGGGTCCGCGCGGACCAGCACCGCGACTGACCACCCTGGACGGCGAGCCCGCCACCGCCCTCACGTCACCAGCCAGCCATCTGGCGGTCACGCTGGCGATGTGGTCGCTCATCGCCGTGCCCCTCGTCGCCAGTGGGATGGCGCTCATCGTCGGAGGCGCGCCCGGCCCGGGCGTCCTTCTCCTCGCGGGAGGCGTCGTGTGGTTGGTCCCGGTGGGACTTGCCGGCGCGGGTCGCATGTCACCGGGCGGTCTGTGGTTGACGCCGTCAGCAGTCGTGGTCCGCGACCACGGCCTCGAGTCCCGCGTTCCCTGGGTGTCACTCGCCACCGTCGCCGACGGCGCCGGCACGGACACCGCGGACGGGACGCTGGTCCTCCGGGCCAGTGCGACGGGAGGGACGATCCATCGGAGCCGCTCCCACCCTTGGCCGACCTCAGCCCGGACTGCCGGACCGACGATCGCCGTCCTCGACGCGCGCGGGCTTGCCCACGACGCCTCAGCGATCGCCGCGGTCCTGCGCCACTACCAGCGTGCGGGGACGACCGCCGAGCTCGGCACGGCCACGAGTCTGCGAACCGTCGAAGCCATCACGGGTTCACCTCCCGCCTCGCCGGCCGGCCGGTGATGGGCCCGGGACCTACGACCCCTGCGCTGCCCCCGCTCGGCGGCACGCTGTCGTCATGCCACGAGCGGCACGCGAGCCCACCGCCCAGCCTGCCGAGCGGGCCGCAGGAGCTGACGGCGGACCAGGAGACGTGCCCGTGCGTCGCGGACGACGACGGCTTCTGACCGCGACCCTGGCGTTCAACGCCGTGTCGGCGATCGGCGGCGGTATCGGCCTGGTGACCGGCCTCCTGCCCGTCCCGACGTCCCTGCTGCACAACACCCCGTTCGACACCTACGTCGTACCCGGCTTGTTCCTCGGCCTCGTGATCGGCGGCAGCTCGACGGTGGCAGCGGCTGCAGTCCTGAGCGACCGGCGATCTCTGACGCTCGGCGCCGGGGCCGGCCTGATCATGATCGGCTGGATCGTGGGAGAGACGGTCCTGATCGAAGGATTCAGTGTCCTTCAAGGTCTCTATCTGCTGACCGGGGTACTGGTCGTCGCGCTCTCGGTGAGCCTGCGCCGCGACAGGCCTCCCGTGCGGGATCTGCTCCAGCCGACCTGAGGACCTGGCCGCCCCGTCGGGCACGGGGGGACCTTGGTCACGGTGGGCGCAGGTCCCGAGCGGGACGCTGGGCACAACCGAACGGGGCACACCATGGCGCAGCGCAGCATCAGGCCCAGAGTCATCGACCCTCCCGACAGCTACCGGCTTCAGTCGACGCTTGACCTCAAGGAGAACAAGCGCGCCGCCACCACCATCTCGGTGGGGTTCGCCCTGGCGGTGGCCGCCATGATCGTGCTGGCTCTCGTCCTCGACCTGCCGTTCGAGAGCGCCATGAGCACCGGCGTGAGCACGGCGGTCACCGTGGCCGCCTGTGTGCTGTACATGATCGTGCACGAGCTGACGCACGCGGTCGCGCTCTGGTGGCTGGGGCAGTCACGCCCCACGGTCGCGGTTCGCCTGCCCTATCTGACCACCGGGAGCCAGGCTCTCCTCACCAGGCGCAAGGCCGTCGTCGTCGCCCTGGCGCCTCTGGTGCTGTACACCCTGGTCCTGCTCGACCTGCTCCGGACCCTGCCGTCGGACTTCTTCCTCACCGTCTACGTCGTCCTGGTGCTCAACGTCGCCGGCTCCGCGGGGGATGTCGTGCAGGCTCACGCCATTCTCAGGCTGCCGCACGCCGCGCTCGTCCGTGACGACGGCAGCGAGACCACCGTGTACCTCCCCGCGAGTGTGAGCCCGGCGCGGGCGCCGGCCTGACCGTTCCGCGCCATTCAGACCCCCTGCGACTGCGCCCTGCTCACCGCAAGCGGTGTCACGGGGTCCGGCGTCGGCGGTTCTCGGCGACCCCGTTCGCCCACGTGGTCGCGATCCAGGAGTAGCGCACGTCGCCAGGTCCCCGCACCCTGATCGAGAGAGCACCGACGACCCGGAGGTCCCGATGATCGAGGTTCCCGCAGACCGGGTGCGCCGACACACCGCGCACCACGTCAACACGGAGCTGGACGAGAAGACCGTGCAGTCGGTGGCCGCCCTCGTGGGCGCGCCGCCCGAGGAGATCCGCAGCCGCATCGCGGAGCTCGACCAGGAGTGGGACGTCGAGCGCCTGCTCGAGGCGAACGCCGCGACGCTGACGCTCGTCGGAGCCCTCCTCGCGACGCGGTCCCGGCGGTGGCTGCTGCTGCCCACCGTGGTCCCGGCGTTCCTGATCCAGCACGCGGTCCAGGGCTGGTGCCCGCCGCTCGCGCTGATCCGCCGACTGGGCGTGCGGACGCGGCAGGAGATCGACGCCGAGCGGACGGCCCTGAAGGCGCTGCGCGGCGACTTCGCCGAGGCGCCCGGGCAGACGCCCGAGACGACGGCGGAGCGCCTGCTCGCCGCGGCGCGCCAGAGCTGAGCCGACCGCACCGGCCATCCCGCGCCAGGGAGGCGACCGCGCGGGCAGCGTGACGAGCGTCACGGCTCGGACAGTTGTCGACGTATACCCCCGGGGGTATGTTGGACGCATGTCCTCCGCTACCGCACCCATCGCGCCTGCCCCGCGGCGCATCGTCGTCGTCGGTGGGGTCGCCGGCGGCATGAGCGCCGCAGCACGTGCGCGCCGCCTCGACGAGTCCGCCTCGATCGTGGTGCTCGAGCAGTCCGCCTACGTCTCGTTCGCGAACTGCGGGCTGCCGTACCACCTCTCGGGCGAGATCGAGAACCGCGACGCCCTGCTGCTGCACACCCCAGAGACGCTGCGCGCCGCGCTCGCGCTCGACGTCCGCACGGGCAGCCGGGTCGTCGCGATCGACCGCGAGGCCCGCTCCGTGACCGTCGAGACCGCACAGGGGACGTACGGGCTCGAGTACGACGCGCTCCTGCTCGCCCCGGGCGCCGTCGCCGTGGCGCCGCCGGTCGAGGGCCTCGACCACCCCGCCGTGCACGCGCTGCGCACCATCCCCGACCTGGACGGGCTCGCCG
>CAUQTR010000008.1:0-15626 GCA_963521045.1 uncultured Actinotalea sp. | reverse complement strand
CGGCGTCATCGTCGAAGAGTTCTACAACGACGTGCTGGCCAAGCACGCCGCCGCCGCGCGGATGTGGGCGCACAGCCGCGCGTAGGCTCCGTGGTCCGGCCCCGTGGCCCTGCTCGCCACGGCGTCGGCGATGCGCGCGCAGTAGGCGTCGAAGATGCGGTGGAACAGCTCCTGCTTGCCGCCGAACGCCCCGTACAGGCTGCCCTTGCCCAACCCCGTCGCCGCGGCGACGGCGTCCATGCTGGTCCCCGCGTACCCCCGGGACCAGAACTGCTCGGCCACGGCCTCGAGGACCATGCTCTCGTCGAACTCCCTGGGTCTGCCCATGCCGTCACGCTAGTCGTAGTTGACGGTTCGGTCCACAACTGGGTTATGTTTCTGGACGAGCCCGTCCAGAACGGCCGGGCCGACACGAGCAACTCAGGAGGAGCAATGACGAGCAACCTCGAGATCGTCCGCGAGGCGTACCGGTTGGCCGAGGGGAGCGTCCTCGACGGCCCCGGCTTCCGTGCCCTGTTCACCGACGACGGGACGTTCAACGACATGCCGAACGGGATGACATTCCGCGGGGACCAGATCCCGCTGGCGCTGGCCGGGTTCGCCGGGGCCTTCCCCGACGTCCACCGCGAGGTGCTCGGCATGCACGCGGCGGGCGACGTCGTCGCCGTCGAGCTGCGCATCCAGGGCACCCACCTCGGTGCGTTCCCGACGCCGGTGGGCGACATCCCGCCGACCGGTCGCCGGATCGACGTGCCGACCGCGGACCTCTGGCACCTGCGCGACGGGAAGATCCAGAGCTTCAACTGCTACAACGCAGCGAACGTGCTGCTCGCACAGCTCGGGGCCGACCCCGACTTCGGGGCCGCGATCGAGGCGGCGACGACGGCCGCCGTACGGGCGTGACCGCGCCCGGCCCGGCCCGGCCCGGAGGAGCGACGGCGTACCAGCTCAGGACCTACACCCTCCGGTCCGCGGAGGCGCTCGAGCGGTACGCAACCGTGCACTGGCCGCGGCACGTCACGAGCATGCCCGCGTTCGGCGTCACGGTGCACGGCTTCTGGACCGATCCGCAGCCCGGGGCGCACCGGTTGGTCGCGCTGCTCGGGTTCCGGGACGGCGTGGACCCCGGGGAGTTCACCGCCGCCTACGTCGCGAGTCCCGAGCTGGCGGCGGACATGCAGGGCTTCGACGTCGGCGACATCGTCGACGTCCAGGAGCTGCAGCTCGACCCGGTTGCCGGCTCCCCGCTCGCCTGAGGCGTCGCGTCCACGGGAAGCGTCTCGGCCCCCGTCGCGCCGCGCGCGCGTCGGGGGCCGCGGCCGGCGAAGGTCCGCGTGGTGCACGGGTGCGGTAAGATATCTTGACGTCGAGATATCTCGGGCGCGTCGCTGCCGATAGCCTGCCCGGAGAGGTCTGCGGACGTCCGCGGCCGGGCTACGCGCCCGCCGCAACCCCCGCCGGCGAACGCCGTCCCGCGGGGGAGGAACCACGAAGGAGCGCACCGTGAGCAGCGTCGACACGTTCGGGTCGAAGGGCACCCTGGAGGTCGGGGGAGCCGCCTACGAGATCTACCGCCTCGCGGCCGTGCCGGGCCTCGAGCGACTGCCGTACAGCCTCAAGATCCTCGCGGAGAACCTCCTGCGGACGGAGGACGGCGCCAACATCACGGCCGACCACGTGCGGGCGCTCGCGGGCTGGGACCCGGCCGCAGAGCCGAGCACCGAGATCCAGTTCACGCCGGGCCGCGTCGTCATGCAGGACTTCACGGGCGTGCCCTGCGTCGTCGACCTCGCCACCATGCGCGAGGCCGTCGCCGAGCTCGGGGGCGACCCGGCACGGATCAACCCGCTCGCGCCCGCGGAGCTCGTGATCGACCACTCGGTCCAGATCGACGTCGCCGGGCGGCACGACGCGTTCGAGCGCAACGTCGAGCTCGAGTACCAGCGCAACTTCGAGCGGTACCAGTTCCTTCGCTGGGGCCAGACGGCGTTCGACGACTTCAAGGTCGTCCCGCCCGGCACCGGCATCGTGCACCAGGTCAACATCGAGTACCTCGCGCGCGTCGTCATGACGCGCGAGATCGGCGGCGTGCTGCGCGCCTACCCGGACACGTGCGTCGGCACGGACTCGCACACCACGATGGTCAACGGCCTCGGCGTGCTCGGCTGGGGCGTGGGCGGCATCGAGGCCGAGGCCGCGATGCTCGGCCAGCCGGTCTCGATGCTCATCCCGCGCGTGGTCGGCTTCAAGCTCTCGGGCGCCATCCCGCCCGGCGTGACCGCCACCGACGTCGTGCTGACCATCACCGAGCAGCTGCGCCGCCACGGCGTCGTCGGGAAGTTCGTCGAGTTCTACGGCGACGGCGTCGCGCAGGTGCCGCTCGCGAACCGCGCGACGATCGGCAACATGAGCCCCGAGTTCGGGTCGACCTGTGCGATCTTCCCGATCGACGGCGTCACCATGGACTACCTGCGGCTCACGGGCCGGTCGGACGATCAGGTGGCGCTCGTCGAGGCGTACGCCAAGGAGCAGGGTCTGTGGCACGACCCGGCCGACGCCGGCTACGTCGAGCCCGTCTTCTCCGAGTACCTCGAGCTGGACCTGTCCACCGTCGTCCCGTCGATCGCCGGGCCCAAGCGCCCGCAGGACCGGATCGAGCTCACGGACGCCAAGGAGTCGTTCGCGACGAGCATCCTCGACTACGTCGACGACGGCGCCCGGGCCGCGTTCACCGGGCTCGACGAGTCCGTCGCCGAGACGTTCCCCGCCTCGGACCCGATCGCCGCGGGCGAGCACGCCGACGGCTCCGACAAGCCGACCGACGTCGCGCACGGCGACGCCGCGCGACGCCCGCACAAGCGCGTCCCGATCAGCCTCGCCGACGGCACGCAGACCGAGCTCGACCACGGCCACGTGGTCATCGCCTCGATCACCTCGTGCACCAACACGTCCAACCCGTCCGTCATGCTCGCGGCCGCCCTGCTCGCGAAGAACGCCGTCGCCAAGGGCCTCGTGGCCAAGCCGTGGGTGAAGACGTCGATGGCGCCGGGCTCCAAGGTCGTGACGGACTACTACGAGAAGGCCGGCCTCTGGCCGTACCTCGAGAAGCTGGGCTTCCACCTCGTGGGGTACGGCTGCGCGACCTGCATCGGCAACTCGGGCCCGCTGCCCGAGGAGGTCTCGGCCGTCGTGAACGAGCACGACCTCTCGGTGGTCTCGGTGCTCTCGGGCAACCGCAACTTCGAGGGCCGGATCAACCCCGACGTGAAGATGAACTACCTGGCGTCGCCGCCGCTCGTCATCGCCTACGCGCTCGCGGGGACGATGGACTTCGACTTCGAGAACGAGCCGCTCGGCACCACGGAGGCGGGCGAGGAGGTCTTCCTCCGGGACATCTGGCCGGCCCCCGCCGAGGTGCAGGCCACCATCGACTCGTCGATCGACCGCGCCATGTTCACGGCCGACTACGCGGACGTGTTCGCCGGGGACGACAGGTGGCGGTCGCTGCCGACGCCCGAGGGCAGCACGTTCGAGTGGGACCCGCAGTCAACCTACGTGCGCAAGCCCCCGTACTTCGAGGGCATGGGTCAGACGCCGGAGCCGGTCACGGACATCACGGGCGCCCGGGTGCTCGCCAAGCTCGGCGACTCGGTGACGACGGACCACATCTCGCCGGCCGGCTCGATCAAGGCCGACAGCCCGGCGGGCGTCTACCTTGCCGAGCACGGCGTCGAGCGTCGTGACTTCAACTCCTACGGCTCGCGCCGCGGCAACCACGAGGTCATGATCCGCGGCACGTTCGCCAACATCCGGCTGCGCAACCAGCTCGTGCCGGGCGTCGAGGGCGGCTTCACGGTCAACCACCTCACGGGCGAGCAGACGACGATCTACGACGCCGCGCAGGCGTACGCGCAGGCCGGGGTGCCGCTCGTGATCCTCGGCGGCAAGGAGTACGGCTCCGGCTCGTCGCGCGACTGGGCGGCGAAGGGCACGAGCCTGCTCGGTGTGCGCGCCGTGATCGCCGAGAGCTTCGAGCGGATCCACCGCTCGAACCTCATCGGGATGGGCGTGCTGCCGCTGCAGTTCCCGCAGGGCGAGACGGCGGAGTCGCTCGGGCTCGACGGCACCGAGACGTTCGACATCGCAGGCGTCACGGCGCTCAACGAGGGGGCGACGCCGCGCACGCTCACCGTGCGCGCGACGAAGGCCGACGGCGGGGTCGTCGAGCTCGAGGCGGTCGTCCGGATCGACACCCCAGGCGAGGCGGACTACTACCGCAACGGCGGCATCCTGCAGTACGTGCTCCGGTCGCTCGTCGGCGCCTGACGGCGTCCGGACCTTCCCCGTCACACGGTGTGCGACCCGGCTCAGGGTTTCGGTGCCGCCGCGTCGTCGTAACAGCCGGACAGGTCGTAGACGGCGGTGGTGCCGGCACTGTCGATCGGCGCGAGCTCGGTCGGGTACCTCGTGAAGTCGTCCGACGGCGCGAACCTCGAGTATCTCGGGTGGAGCGGGTAGGGATCGACCCAGACGTAGCGTGCGTCGAGGGTGCGAACCGCCTCGCAGACACGGGGATCGTCGGCCAGGCGGCCGAGGTACGTGCTCACGTAGATGGACGAGCGTTCGAGCTGCTCTGTGTGGTAGGTCTGCACCACGCGCTGGCCGGTAAGGGCGGCGAGATGGCCCGGACCAGCCAACGAGGAACCGAGGAGCAGCTCGCTGGGGTCGAGCGTGTTCGCCAGACGGTCGATCAGGTGCTCCTCGTCCACCGTCAGGTAGGGGAGGCGGTCGTCGGGTCGGGGCCTAGCGGGCACGTCCTGCGAGAAGGTGTCGTCAGCCAGCCGGTAGGCCGCGCTGAGGCCCGGGACCAACGCCAGTGCGATGACACCAACGGTGAGGACCGCGGCCGCGCGTGCGTGACTCCAGCCTTGCGGCAGAGTCACGCGCCCGGCGGCCAGGTGCGCGCCCAAGGCGAGACCACTCGCGGACAGGACCGAGAGGCACACCCCGACGAGGGGCGCGATCCGGCGCGCCTCGGAGTACCAGACGATGGTGACCGCGGAACCTGCGGCTCCGCCCGACGCAGCAGCGACGTACACGACAACGACGAGGGCCGCCGCAAGCATCAGGAGGTGGTCGCTCGTTCCCCGCGCTCGACGCCTCCAGGCGACCCAGCAGCATCCGAGCGCGAAGATCATCGGCAGGATCGGGTACACGGGGTACTCGGCGAGGTCTCCAGTCACGATGCGTCTCAGGACGACTGCGAGGGGAACGGGCGGGCCGTTGTCCGCTGCGCCGACGACGAGGGGCGCCGTGGAGACGGAGAGGGCGGCGAGCGCTCCGACGACGGCCATCGACGCGACGACGACGGTCAGACCGACAGGTGCGTGCCGTCCCTGCCGCCATCCGGTGCGAGCAGCCCGTACGCCCACGACAGCCACCCACGGGCTGGCGAGGACCACGGCTCCGGCGGCGGCACCTGGGTGGACGAGCGTGATCCCGAGCAGTCCCGCACCCGCCGCCACCACGTCCCCCATGCGCGACGGGCGGTTCGAGACGGACCGTGCAGCCTGCACACGCCACGTTCGGACCGCCACGCTGACGACGGCAGGGACGAGTGCCAGGGCGAACGCGTTGGGGATCAGCCCTGGCTGGAGCGCGATGGGCAACGGTCCCGCGACGCCAGCCGCGGTCATCAGCGGCGCGAGGATCGTCGCCAACCGAGACCCCGATACCTCCCGTGCCAGGAGTGCCACCCCGAGGGCATAGGCCACGACGCACGGCACGATCGCACAGATCGTCACTGTGACCCGCGGATCGGCCGCTGGTACGAGCATCGCCAGCGCATGCCAACCGGACGGGTACACGAGGGTCCCGCCGGAAGGGTCGACGAGGCGGCCGGCCCAGAACGGGTCGATGCGCGCCGCTTCCCGAGCTTCGACGACGGCTCTCAGGTGAAAGAGCGCGTCCCACGCGTTCTGCACGCGATCGGGGCGACCCATGCCGATCGCGACGGGGACGAGCTGAGCGGCGACCGAGCCGATGACGACCGCGACGAGCCACCGCCGACCGCGGCGGTCCAGGGGCCGCGACGGGGCCGAGCCGCCGCTGGGTGCGGCAGCGACGCCATGCCGCGAGAGTCGGTGCGCGGCGGCCGTGAGTGACGCCGCCAGCACGGTGAGCGCCGCGGCGGTCCACGGTACCCACGGGACGCCGAGCGGTCCGGCGACGCTCGCGCCGACGGCCAGCAGACCGGCCCCTGTCGCGGGCGCCAGGGCCGCGAGACGCAGTCCACGCAGGCCCAGGGCGCCGAGCACCGCCGCCCCCGGCAGCCAGAACACGAGGGCGGTCGCCACGACCGTGGGTAGCGCGGTCGTCCAGAGCATGTCCCGGTCATCGGTCGAGTACGCCTGCAACTTGACGACAGGACGCACCCGGGACGCGGGCGTGCCCTGCCGGGCCCCCGTTCCCCGCTCCCGTGTCGCGCGGCATAATGCGACCGTGGCGGATCAGGTGACGGGCCCGACGTCGAGCCCCACGCAGCCCACCGGTGCCGACGTGGCGGCGTTCATCGAGCAGGTCGAGCCCGCCCGGCGACGCGAGGACGCCCGTACGCTGCTCGAGCTCATGGCGCGGGCCACGGGGCAGGAGCCCGCGATGTGGGGGCCGTCGATCGTGGGATACGGCCGCTACCACTACCGCTACGCATCCGGGCGCGAGGGCGACGCCGCGGCGGCCGGCTTCTCGCCGCGCAAGTCGAGCACGACGGTCTACTTCGCCGACGGCTTCTTGCGCTACGCCGAGGACCTCGAGCGCCTTGGTCCGCACACCACCAGCGTGTCGTGCCTGTACCTCAGGCGCCTCGACACGATCGATCTCGACGTGCTCGAGGACATCGTCCGGCGCTCGTACCAGCGGGTGTCGTCGTCGACGTGGCCGTGACGGGCCGTGAGCAGCAGGAGGAGCAGTGGCCGGTTCGTCCACGACGACCATCGAGGTGGCTCTGCCGCCGGAGCAGGCGGAGGCGGCGGTCTACCAGGCCTTCGTGCAGGCGGGTCTCGAGTCCGTCTCCGGCGGGGGTGGCGTCATGCGCGGCTCGGTCGGCATGAGCCTGGCCAGCTGGGGTGAGCAGGTGACCGCGACGATCGGGCACGGCCCGCACGGCGCGGTCGTCCAGCTGCACAGCGCGAGTGCGCTCTCGACCACGCTCATCGACTTCGGACGCAACCGGAAGAACCTCGAGAAGGTCGTCGAGGCGATGCGCACGATGGCGCCCGTGGTCTGAGGACGGTTGGTTGACGGCGGCTGGTCCGCAGCCGTCGGTTGACGACGGGTTGGCACGGGAGCCCCGCAGGCTGGCCGGTGCAGCGGGACTCCGAGCGGTCCCGTGCCGGGGCAAGCGGGGCCGGCTCGGTGCCGCGGGGCGGTCAGCCTCGAGCGGCTACGGCGTCGGTGAACGATCGCAGCCCGCTGAGCGCCGCCGGCACGAGCGTCTGCAGCACCTGCCGTGCAGGGCCGGCGACGTCGACGCGGTGCACCGCGAGCTCGGTCGCCATCGCCGGGGTCGCGAGCCAGCTGCGCAGCAGGTCGTCGTCGACCTCGAGGTGGAACTGCAGGCCGAGGGCGCTGCCCGCCCGGAACGCCTGGACCGGCGTCACTCCGCTCGCGGCGAGGAGGGTGGCACCGACCGGGAGGTCGGCCGCGTCCGAGTGCCAGTGCAGCACCTGCGGTCGTGCGCCGAGGGGTGCGAGCACCGGGTCGGGCGCGACGACGTCGACCGTGCCGAAGCCGATCTCGGTCCCGTGCGCGCGGTGCACCTGCGCCCCGAGGGCCCGGGCGAGCAGCTGCATGCCCAGGCAGACCCCGAGCACGGGGACGTCGGCGTCGACGGCTTCGGCCAGCAGGCGTCGCTCCGCGGCGAGGCCCGGGTACCGCGCGTCGTCGTCGGCGTTCATCGGCCCGCCCATCACCACGATCCCCGCGAGATCAGCGGGTCGCGGCAGGTCTGGCGTCGGTTCGTCGAGCACGAGGCGGGACGTGCGCCGGTGCGACCCGAGCGCGCGGGCGATGAGCCCTGGCCCCTCCCACGGGGCGTGCTGGAGGACGAGGACCGGGCGCTGCGCTGCCGAGCCGTCCCTGGTGCGCTGACGGAGCGGCTCGTCCGAGCCGGGGTCGGTGCGGGGCGTATCCGTGACGCGTCCGAGGGCCGCCGGAGGCGTCGGGGCGACGGGCGTCACGGCACCCGGGGTCGGCGGCGTCGAAGGCGGAGCAGCGGGCGACGGGACCGGGCCTCGCTGGACGCGCGGGGCACGCCGGCCGCGGCGCCTGGCGGGCACAGGTGGCATGGCTGGAGCCTAGTGAGCGGAGGGGGGCGGAGTCAGCGTGCGAGCCGGTGCGAGCGCGCGGGCGATGCCGTCCACCAGGCGCCGCGCTGATGTCCCATCCGGGTCGTGGTCGGGGTTGTACTCGACGAGCGTCAGCCCGGCGCATCCTGGCTGACCTGCGAGGACGGTCAGCGTCTCGACCAGCGTCTCGAGCGTGAGCCCCCGGCCGTACTGGGGGATGTCCGGCCCCGGCAGCAGCAACGCGTCGAGCACGTCCACGTCCACGTGCACGACGAACCGGGCGTCCGGCCCGCGACCGACGGTCGCCACGGCGCGTGCCGCTGAGCCGGCTGGGTCTGCGGTGAGCTCGGCCGCAGGCACGCGCAGGCTCGGGACGAGGCCGCGGACGTCCTCGTCGTCGTCGCCGAACCCGAGGAACGCGACGGCGTCGGGTGTCAGCAGTGGTCGCCGCGGGCCGATCGCGGCCAGCTCGTCGACGACGCCCGGCAGGTCGACGAGGTGCGCGACACCCATGGAGTCGAGAATCGGCTCCTCCGGGTGGTCGTGGGGCAGGTGCAGGTCCTGCCCTCCGTCGATGTAGACCAGGCCCGCGTCGCCCTGCGCGCGGACGACGGCGCTGACGAGCGCGAGTGCCAGCGTGCACTCGCCGCCCAGCACGAGTGGTACCTCGCCGGCCTTCAGCACCGCCCCGATCGCCTGCTCCGCATCGCGCAGCACCTGCGCCACGCCGGCGACGTCGTGCGGCCCGCCCGTCGATGGCTGAGCACGCCAGGGCAAGGGCGGCAGGTCACCGTGGTCGGTCACCTCCACACCGCCGCTCTCGAGCGCCTGCACGAGGCCCGCACTGCGCAGGGCGGCGGGGCCGCGTTCGAGCCCGGGCCAGTGCGCCGCACGGCTCGACGGCACGCCCACCACGCCCCAGGGACGCGGGTGGGTGAGGGGTGCCGTGGTCGTCGTCATGCGCAGACGGTAGAGGGTGCCACTGACACCGGCACCGGCACCGGCACCGGCACTGAAGCGCCCCGAACGCGCCGGCGGGGGCGGGGGTGGTCGTCGCGGCCGCCGTCGGGTGTGCACCCGCACGTCCGAGGACGGGCGGTTCGGCCCGGGTCGGTCGGAGGCCTGCGCGTCCTCCCATCTGGTGCGCGGATCCGTGTCAGAGGTCGCCCGTAGCGTGTCCGGTATGTCCAGGAGTCACGAGCCCACCACGGGTGAGGCGAGGAGTGCGGCGACCCGTGACGCCCTGACTGAGGACGTGGCGGCCTCGTGCGGCGAGCGGCTGGACGGCCGGCCGGCGGTCATCACCATCACCGAGAGCCCCGAGAGCCCCGAGAGCCCCGAGAGCCCCGAGAGCCCCGAGAGCCCCGAGAGCGACGGCAGCCTTGACGGCCCAGGGCGCGCCGAGGGCGCCTCGTGGGCGGATCGGCACTCGCTCGCCGCTGAGCTGGACGGGTGGGCGCCGGGTCCGGCACTGGCGTCACGCCTCGCGGCGAGCGAGCCGGCCGACGTCGACGACGCGGCGCTGATCGAGCTGGTTGCGGCGTGGGAACGCCTGAGCTCGTGGTCGGTAGCGGGCCAGGCAGCCGCCCTCGCCGAGCTCACGCGGAGGCGACTGGGCGAGCGTGCGGAGCACCTCGCGGACGAGGTGTCGGCCCGCCTCTCCACCACGCGGGCGGTCGCCGAGAGCAAGGTCGCCCTCGCGATCGGCCTGAACCGTCTTCCACCGGTCGCCGACGCGCTGGCGAGCGGGGCCGTCGACGTGCGCCGCGCCACCGTCATCGTCGACGAGCTCGCGCGGCTTCCTGAGCACGTCGCCGACGAGGTCGCCGGGACCGTTCTGCCGTGGGCGGTGAGTTCCACCCCTCCACAGCTGCGCCAGCGGTTGCGGAGGATGGAGCTGCTCCGGGATCCGGACGGTGCCGCCGTGCGCCACCGGCGTGCCTGCGAGCACCGGCGGGTGGAGCTCACTCCCGCGGCGGACGCGATGGCGTGGCTGACCGCCTATCTACCGGCCACCGACGCGGTCGCCGTGCAGACGACCCTCACCGCGCTGGCACGGGACGTCGACCCAGCCCCCGAGGACCCTGACCGGCGGACCCTCGACCAGCGCCGTGCGGACGCGCTGGTCGACCTGGCGACGCAGTGGCTCGACGCGGGCGTCCACCCCGACGGCCGCCCGCTGCGGACCGCCCAGGGGCGCGCACCCCACCTGACCCTCACCGCCACGGCGGGGACCATCCTGGGCCTCGAGGACCAGCCGGCGGTGCTCGACGGGTACGGCGTCGTCCCCTCGAACCTCGCACGGAGCCTCGCAGCGCGCTCCACCTGGGAGCCGTTGCTCGTCGACGCCGCGAGCGGCGAACCGCTGGCACGTGGTCTCCGTCGCTACGCACCGACGCAGCCGCTGCGGGACTCCGTCGTCCTCCGCGACCGGACGTGCACGTTCCCCGGGTGCCGGGTCCCCGCGGCACGCTGCGACGTCGACCACATCGAGCCGTATCGGCGCGACCGCGCGGCGGGAGGAGCTTCCCCGGAGGGCCACGCGGGTGGAGCGACTGCACCGGAGGGCCACGCGGGTAAAGCGACTGCACCGGAGGGCCACGAGGAGACGGCCGACACGCAGACCCGGATCGAGAACCTGCACGCCCTCTGCCGCCACCATCACCGGGCCAAGACGCACGGGGGCTGGGCGCTGAGCCGTGCACCTGACGGATCGACGGCGTGGACGTCGCCGACGGGTCACGGGTACGTCCGTCCGCCGGAGTGGCCCGACCCCCACCCGCCGCCCGCCACGGACCCCGCGGAGCCGTGGTCGTCAGGGGAGGCGCAGGTGGTGTCGGACGTGGACCCGGAGGCGTGGACAGAAGTGACCCCGGACGCGGACGCCCCACCTCCCGACCGCGTCGTCGGTGGCGTGGGGACGGGCGAGACCGATGTTGCGCCCTTCTGACCTCAGCGGGCGGCGACTGTCGACGCGGACCGCACACCCGGACGGCCCCGGTGCGCGCATGGTCAGCCGCGACACGACGCCAACTGTGGCGGTCGCGCCGAGAGGCCGCGGCCGTGGCCTTGCGTGCGCGTGACCGTGCACGTGCCCGGGTGCGTCACCGCGCTCGTCCTCGTGCTGATGCCGCTCATCGTGCCCGTGCCCGTCCGGGTGCGTCACTCTGCCTGTCCCCGTGCTCGTGCCTGTCCCCGTGCTCGTGCCTGTCGCCGTGCTCGTGCCCGTCACTGTGCCACTGCCGTCGTCGCTGTCCCCGCGGACGCCCGGCGGCACCGGAAGCGCTCGACCCGTGAGATGGCCCGTCCCGATCGTCGGGTCGCTGGTCATGGAGCGACGGTACGGCCTGGCAACGCGGCGCCCGAGGGGCGCTCGTACGCGCCAGCAGGCCTCCACCGCGGGAGCGTCAGCGAGTGATGGTGATGGTCTGCGAGGCGTCCCAGGGCTCGGTCCATCCGAGCGCCTCGAACAGGCGGTCCAGCACGAGGGCGGTGAAGCCCCACACCACGTGGGGACCGAGGACGAAGGCGGGGCTCGTCCTGCGGAGCACGGGTAGGCGTGGCCCGCCGAACGTCGCCGTGCGCCGGTGGGCGGGGTCGAGCAGGTCCGCGACCGGGGCGCGGAACACGTGCGCCGACTCGCCCTGGTCCACCACGCCGACCGGCGACGGGCTGGCCCACCACGCCAGCACCGGCGTGACGCGATGGTCGCTGACCGGCACCGGCAGCTCGCGCAGCGTCCCGAGCACCTCGACCCCGGCGGGGTCGAGCCCGGTCTCCTCCACCGCCTCGCGCAGCGCGGCCGCCACGGGACCGTCGTCGTGCGGGTCCACCCGCCCGCCCGGGAAGGACACCTGGCCGGCGTGGTGGCGCAGCGACGCCGCGCGGCCGACGAGGAGCACGTCCAGGTCCGCGGGCACGGCGGCCGAGGCGTGCCGGGCCGGAGACCCGTCGAGCGTCCCGAAGAGCACGAGCACGGCCGCGGGGCGCGCGCTGGGGGCGGGGTACGGCCAACCCGGCCAGGTCACGCCGCCCGCGAGGAGGGCGGCGAGCTGCTCGCGTGCGGAGGCCTGCTGGGGCCCGGAGCGCTCACCGGCTGCGGCGGCACTGCTCGGCCCGGCGTCGTCGGCCTGCGCCTGGGCGGCGTCGCTCATCCGGCCGTCACCACCCCGTGGGCAGCGGCCGGCCCTCGTCGTACCCGGCGGCGGACTGCAGCCCGACCACCGCGCGCTCGGCGAACTCCTCGAGCGTCGTCGCGCCCGCGTACGTCATCGCGCTGCGCAGGCCCGACGTGATCTGGTCGAGCAGGTCCTCGACCCCGGGTCGCGCCGGGTCGAGATACATCCTGGAGGACGAGATGCCCTCCTCGTACAGCCCCTTGCGTGCTCGGTCGAAGGCCGAGCCGCCCAGCGTCCGGGCCGCGACCGCACGCGCCGACGCCATGCCGAAGCTCTCCTTGTACAGCCGCCCGTCGCCGTCGGCGTGCAGGTCCCCGGGGCTCTCGTGCGTCCCCGCGAACCACGAGCCGATCATCACCTGCGACGCCCCCGCCGCGAGGGCGAGCGCGACGTCGCGCGGGTACCGCACGCCCCCGTCGGCCCACACGTGCGCGCCGAGCCGCCGTGCCTCGGCCGAGCAGTCGAGCACGGCGGAGAACTGCGGCCGGCCGACCGCCGTCATCATCCGGGTGGTGCACATCGCTCCCGGTCCTACCCCGACCTTGACGATGTCGGCGCCCGCCTCGACGAGGTCCCGCGTCCCCTCGGCGGTGACCACGTTGCCCGCCGCGATCGGGACGTCGGGCGACAGGCTGCGGACCGCCGCGAGCGCCTCGAGCATCTTGCGCTGGTGCCCGTGGGCGGTGTCCACCACGAGCACGTCGACCCCGGCGTCGAGCAGCTCGGCGGCCTTCGCCCGCACGTCGCCGTTGATGCCCACGGCGGCCGCGACACGCAGCCGGCCGTCGTCGTCGACCGCCGGCGTGTAGATCGAGCTGCGCAGCGCCCCGGTGCGCGTCAGGACGCCCAGCAGCACACCGTCCCGCACCACGGGGACGAAGCGACGGCGTGAACGGTGCAGCCGCTCGAACGCGGCCTCCAGGCCGTCGGGCGCGGCGACGACGTCCGCCTCGACGACCGTCGGGTCGGGCGTCATCACGGCGCCGACCTGGGTGAACCGGTCCACGCCGACGCAGTCCGCCTCGGTGACGACGCCCACCGGGCGCCCGTCGAGCACCACGACCGCGGCGCCGTGCGACCGCTTGCCGATGAGCGTCAGGGCGGTGTGCACCGTGTCGCCCGGGGCCACGACCACAGCCGTGTCGACGACCGTGTGCCGCGCCTTGACGGTGCGCACGACGTCCGCGACGACGTCGGCGGGGATGTCCTGCGGGATCACGGCGACGCCGCCGCGGCGCGCCACCGTCTCGGCCATCCGGCGGCCCGACACCGCGGTCATGTTCGCGACGACGACGGGGATCGTGGTGCCCGTCGCGTCCGCGCTCGTGAGGTCCACGTCGAACCGCGAGGTCACCTCCGAGCGCGACGGGACGAGGAAGACGTCGCCGTAGGTGAGGTCGGTCGTCGGCTGGTGGCCGGGCAGGAAGCGCATGGCGCCAGCCTACGGTCGCGGTGAGGACGCGGGACGGCACGCGACGGCGGCGGTGGCCCGGGACCCGAGGGCCTGCGCCGCCGCACCCGACGGCGACGGTGGCCTGGACCCGAGGGCCTGCGGCGCCGCACCCGGGTCGCCGACGAGGCCCCGCGCCGTACGATGACCTGATGACCCTGCTGCCCCGGATCGCCTCACCGGCCGACGTGCGCTCCCTGCGCCCGGCCCAGCTGGAGCAGCTGGCCACGGAGATCCGCCAGTTCCTCATCCAGTCGGTCTCCCGCACGGGCGGCCACCTCGGCCCCAACCTCGGGGTGGTGGAGCTGACGCTCGCGCTGCACCGGGTGTTCGACTCGCCGCGTGACACGCTGGTCTTCGACACCGGCCACCAGTCCTACGTCCACAAGCTGCTCACCGGCCGCGCCGACTTCTCCGGTCTGCGCCGACGGGGCGGGCTGTCGGGATACCCGAGCCGGAGCGAGTCCGAGCACGACGTCGTCGAGAACTCGCACGCGTCCACCGCGCTCTCCTGGGCGGACGGCATCGCCAAGGCCAACCAGCTCCAGGGGCGCACGGACCGTCATGTCGCCGCGGTGATCGGCGACGGCGCGCTGACCGGTGGCATGGCGTGGGAGGCGCTGAACAACATCGCGTCCGGCCACGACCGGCGCCTGGTCATCGTGGTCAACGACAACGGCCGCTCGTACGACCCGACGATCGGCGGTCTCGCGCACCACCTGGACGTGCTGCGCACGACCCGCGGCTACGAGGACGTGCTCGCCTGGGGCAAGCGCACGCTGCGCCGGTCGGGCCCGCCCGGACGGCTCGCGTACGAGGCGCTGCACGGGCTGAAGAAGGGCATCAAGGACGTCGTCGCGCCGCAGGGCATGTTCGAGGACCTCGGCATCAAGTACGTCGGCCCGGTGGACGGGCACGACGTCGGGCTCGTCGAGCAGGCGCTGCGCCGTGCCAAGGCGTTCGGCGGTCCCGTCATCGTCCACGTCATCACGGAGAAGGGGCGCGGCTACGTGCCCGCCGAGCAGGACGTCGCCGACCGCTTCCACGCCGTCGGCGTCATCCACCCCGAGACCGGCCTGCCGGTCGCGCCCTCCCGGTTCGGCTGGACGTCGGTCTTCGCCGACGAGATGGTGCGGCTCGGCCGCCGCCGGCCCGACGTCGTCGGGATCAGCGCGGCGATGGTCCAGCCCGTGGGCCTCGCGCCGTTCGCGGCCGAGTTCCCGCAGCGGGTGTTCGACGTGGGGATCGCCGAGCAGCACGCCGTGACCTCGGCGGCCGGCATGGCTTTCGCTGGGCTCCACCCCGTCGTCGCCGTCTACGCGACCTTCCTCAACCGGGCCTTCGACCAGGTGCTCATGGACGTGGCCCTCCACCGCGCCGGCGTCACGTTCGTCCTCGACCGCGCCGGCCTGACGGGCGACGACGGTGCCAGCCACAACGGCATGTGGGACATGGCCCTGCTGCGGCTGGTGCCCGGGCTCCGGCTCGCGGCCCCCCGCGACGAGGACACGCTGCGGTCCGCGCTGCGGGCCGCCGTCGACGTGGACGACGCGCCCACGGTGGTCCGGTACCCCAAGGGCCCGCTGCCCGACCCGCTGCCGGCCCTGGAGAGCCTCGACCTCGTGGACGTGCTCGCGCGCCACGAGCCCGGCG
>CAUQTR010000007.1:0-15853 GCA_963521045.1 uncultured Actinotalea sp. | reverse complement strand
CCCCGGTGCCCGTGCCCGCGCAGGTCGCGCGGAACCTCGTCGCGGCCGGGCTCGACGCCGACGCCGTCTGGTTGCGCCGGCTGTACGCCGACCCGACGGGTCACCTTGTCGCGGCGACGTCGACGAGCCGCTTCTTCGCGGGTGGGCTGGCCGACGTCCTGCGTGTCCGCGACCAGGGCCTGTGCCGCACGCCGTACTGCGACGCGCCGATCCGGCACGTGGACCACGTCCTGGAGGCCGGACGCGGCGGACCGACGGCGCTCGCCAACGGGCAGGGGCTGTGCGAGGGCTGCAACCAGGCGAAGAACGCCGGCACGATCCTTCAGACGGTCGTCGAGCGGACGGACGGCCGGCACGCGGTGCTGACGACGACCTCGGCCGGGCAGAGGGTCGTGTCCACCGCGCCTCCACCACCGCGGCCAGCAGCGGTGCATCCTCCACCACCGCGGCCAGCAGCGGTGCACCCAACGCCACCCCGGCCGCCCGCTGCGGCGAGAGGACGACGCGCCGACGTACGACGGCGGTACAGGGAGCGACGACGGTCACCGGTCGAGAGAGCGCTTGCTGCTCGGCTGACGCACTGAGCCTCGCGTGTCTGCCCCTGCCCCTGCCTCTGCCCCTGCCTCTGCCCTGGCCCGGCCCTGCCCTGGCCCTGGCCAGGCCTGGCGCGGCGAGGGGAGGCGCGCTCGTACGGCCCTTGTGGCGGGCTGATCACGCGGCAGCAAGGTGCAGGCCGCGGCGGCGTGTAGCGTGCCGAGCCGTGAGCGCGAGCGGGAGCGGGAACGACGGCCTGGGGGACGATCGCGGGGGTCCGGGGAACGGCCGCGGGGGTGCGGACGGCCCCGGAGCCGGGCTGGTGGCCCAGCTGCGGGACGAGGTCGCGCTGCTCGTGCCCGACGACGTCGTCGTGCGGCCCGCGCCGGACGGGTTCGCGGTCGGCTACCCCGAGCCGCTCGTGCGGAACGGTCCGCAGGGGGCGCGGACCTCGCACCTGTGGGCGATGGTCGCGTGCGACGAGGCGACGCTCACCTACCGCATCACGGACGTCGTCACCGGTACCGACGTCGACTTCTTCGAGAACAGCACCAGCGCGTTCGTCTTCAAGGGGCGCATCACCGGGGACCGGAGCGTGCGCGAGTACGGCCGTCGCCCGGACGGGACGCGCGGCCTGCTGAGCGAGCAGGTGCACAGCGCGCGGGCGCTGCACGACGCCGTCCGTGTGCCCGCCGCCGCGCTGGGCTGGCAGGAGAAGCAGCCGGCGTCGGCGCTGGTCGGCAAGGTCGTCGGGATCGGGACGGTGGTCCTGATCGCCCTGTCGGGGCTGGTCGTCGGGGCGCTGGCGCTCGCGGGTCGACTCGGCTGACCCCGCGGCGGCTGCTCGGTCGCCGACCGGTGCCTAGGCTCCTGGCATGCCCACCCTCCTCCTCGTCCGGCACGGTCGCACGTCCGCGAACACCGCCGGCATCCTCGCCGGACGCGCCGCGGGGGTGCGGCTGGACGACACCGGGCGCCATCAGGCCGCGCGCACCGCGGAGCGGCTCGCCGCCGTGCCGCTGGTCGCCGTGGTGTCCAGCCCGCTCGAGCGCTGCCGGCAGACCGCGAAGGCGATCCTCGACCGGCAGCCCGGGGCGCCGTCCGCACCCGTCGAGCGCGGGATCACCGAGTGCGACTACGGGCAGTGGCAGGGGCGCACGCTCGGGGAGCTCGCCAAGGAGCCGCTGTGGTCGGTGGTGCAGAACCAGCCGTCGGCCGTGACGTTCCCGGGCGGGGAGTCGATGGCGGGCATGCAGGCCCGGGCGGTCGTGGCGATCCGGGGGCACGACGCCGCCGTCGAGGCCGAGCACGGCGCCGGCGCGGTGTGGGCGGCCGTGTCGCACGGCGACATCATCAAGGCCGTCCTCGCCGACGCCCTCGGGATGCACCTCGACCTCTTCCAGCGGATCGCCGTCGGGCCGGCGTCCGTGTCGATCGTCCGGTACGGCGCCCACCGGCCGGAGGTCGTCGCGATGAACACCGATGCCGGCGACCTCTCGTGGCTCGCGTCCGCCGGGCCGGGGGGCGACGCGCCGGTCGGAGGTGGCGCCGGGCACCCGAACCACGCCGGCGCCGACGACGCACCGGCACCGTCGCGAGACGGGACGGGCTCCGCAGGCGACGCCGAGCCCACCCGCTCGTAAACTGACCACGTGCCCCCCACCCTCGTCCACGAGTTCGACTGGCCGGACCGCGTCGTCATCGGGACGGTGGGGCGGCCGGGCGAGCGGACGTTCTACCTCCAGGCGCGCACGGGCGCCCGCAGCGCCTCCGTCGCGCTCGAGAAGGAGCAGTCGCTGCTCCTCGCCGAGACGGTCGACGAGCTGCTGAGCCGGCTGGCCGCCGACACGGAGAACCGCGTCAGCGTCCCCACCGAGACGCCCGCCGAGCTGGTCGACGACGAGCCCCTCGACCAGCCGGTCGAGGAGGAGTTCCGCGCCGGCGAGCTGCGCCTTGGCTGGGACCCGCGGACGGCCCAGGTCGTCATCGAGGCCTACCCGGTGGAGCTGCCGGGTGAGTCCGACGACGCGGTCGAGATCGCGGACGCGGACGACGACGAGGACCCGGAGCCGAGCGAGATGCTCGTCGTGCGGATGCCCGTCGGCACGGCCCGCGCCTTCGTCGAGCGCACCCGCAAGGTGGTCCGCGCCGGCCGGCCCGCGTGCCCGCGCTGCGGCCAGCCGATGGACCCGGACGGCCACGTCTGCGACCTGCCCGACGCGGTGTGACCCAGCCGGACGCCGACCTCGACGGCGAGATCGAGGTCGTCGGGCGCATCACCGCCGCGTCCAACGCGACGTTCCTCGGCCGGATCGGCGACGTCGCCGTCGTCTACAAGCCCGTGACCGGCGAGCGGCCGCTGTGGGACTTCCCCGACGGCACGCTCGCCAACCGCGAGGTCGCGGCGCACGCCGTCTCGCAGGCGCTCGGCTGGGACGTCGTGCCGACCACCTGGCTGCGCGACGGGCCGCTCGGCCCCGGCATGGTCCAGCTCTGGCAGGAGCCGGACCGCGAGCAGGACCCGGTCGACGTCGTCCCGACGGCGGAGGTCCCCGAGCGCGGGTGGCGAACCGTGCTCGCGGCGCGCGACGAGGAGGGGCGGCCGGTTGCGCTCATCCACGAGGACACCGCGGTGCTGCGCCGGATGGCCGTGTTCGACGTCGTCGTCAACAACGCCGACCGCAAGGGTGGGCACGTGCTGCCCATGCCGGACGGCCACCGGTACGGCGTGGACCACGGCGTCACGTTCCACACCGAGCCGAAGCTGCGCACCGTGCTGTGGGGCTGGCTGGGGGAAGAGCTCGACGCCGACGAGGTCGCGGGGGTCCGGCGCCTGGTCGCTGGGCTGGGCGGTGAGCTGGGTGACGAGCTGTCGGGGCTGCTGAGCGACGACGAGCTGGCGGCGCTCGCCGCGCGCTGCGAGCGGCTGCTCGCCGAGGGCGTGTTCCCGGGCCCGGAGGGCGACATGCCCGCGGTGCCCTGGCCGTTGTTCTGACTGACCGCTTCGCCGCCCGGCCGCCGGGCCCGGGAGCGTGGGCGTCGCATGGTGACGCCTGTGCTCCCCAGCCGCATGACCGCCACGAGCCGCGTCAGCGCACCATGCCTGCCTGCAGCCGCCCGCCCAGCGGGGCGAGCAGCTCCTCCGCGCGACGGATGAAGCCGGGCACGTCGCCGGCCACGAACACGTCGACGAGCACCTGCGTGACGGCGCTGTCCCACTCGCGGAGCCGGCGGAGGAGCCACTTGCCGGATCCGAGCCAGCGGCCGTGCGCCAGGAGCAGCAGCTCGGCGAGAGCGCGGAACGCCTCGGCCAGGAGCAGGGAGCGCTCGCCCGGGTCACGGGCGTCGCCGAGGTCGTCGAGCAGGGCGCTGACCATGTACCGGCGGACGTCCAGCGCGTGCGGCGTGATGCTCGGGCCACGGTCGAGCGCCTCGCGGGCCCAGTCGCGGAGCGCCGCGACCTCCGCGGACTCACGGAGCACGACGCCGTCCCGCAGCATCACGAGGATCACCGGGCGGTGGCCGTCGAGCTCCCGCTCCGCCCACGTGCGGTACGTCTTCGGCGTGTAGGCGAACACCTCCACCAGCCGGTCGGCGTGCTCGTACGCGGCGGCCAGGCTCGTGCGCCCGTGCTCGAACATCTCGGCCGGGCCGACGAGCAGCAGGTCGACGTCGCTCGTCGCGGTGGTCGTGCCCGTCGCGGCGCTCCCGCCGAGCACGACGCCGTCGGCGGCCGGGAAGCGCTCGGCGACGAAGGCCTCGGCCAGGCACCGGACGGCAGGGTCTGCGGACGTCACGGCGCCAGCGTAGGCAACACCCCTGGAGGCCGCGGCCGGGTTCTGGTTGGCTTCGTCCTATGGCGACGGTCGATGGCGGCGGTGCGACGCTTCGCCTGCTCCCGCTGGTGGGGCGGTGGACGCTCCGTGCCGTGCTGACCTACGTCGGCCTGGCGCTCGCGCTCCTGCTCGGCGGTCTCCTGCTCGGTCCGGAAGCGGACTGGGAGCGGCTCGGCGGTCTCGGCATGCTCCTCGGCGGCTATGTGGCGGGTCTGATCTTCATGCTGCCGCCGCTCGTGCTCATCGGCGCCGTCCAGGGCGCCGTCGTGTGGGCGGCGTTCCGGGTCTCGGGCGGATCGCGCACGCCTGTCCTCGTGGCGAGCGGCGTCGCCCCGTTCCTCCTGTCGATCGCGTTCGTCCTCGTCTACTCCGAGCCCCGGCCGATCGACCTCCTCTTCTACGCCGTGGTCGGCGTCGGCGTGGGACTCGTGGCCGCGTGGCTCGCCCGCCGGGACCTGGCCCGCGCGCAGGCGCCGGTCGAGGCCGCCGCTCACGCCTGAGCCGGGGAGGGCGCCATGGCCGTGACCGTCGAGGATGCGCGCGCGATCGCGCGGACCCTGCCGCGCTCGACCGAGGTGCTGGTGCGGGACCAGGTGAAGTTCCGCGTCGGTCGCCTCGTCTACGCCGCGTTCTCCCGCGACGAGACGATCATGGGCTTCGGCTTCCCGCGGGAGGAGAGGGCCGCGCTGGTCACCGCGGAGCCGGAGAAGTTCCTGCTGCCGCGGGCCTCCGACCTGCGGTACCAGTGGGTCGACGTGCGGCTCGACGCCATCGACGTCGACGAGCTGAGGGAGCTGCTCGTCGACGCCTGGCGCATGTGCGTGCCGACGTCGGTCGCCGCCGCCTACGACGGCTGACGCGGCTCGGCCGGGTCTCAGGCCCGGCGAGCGAGCAGGGTCGAGTCGTGGACCTCGAACTCCTGGCCGTCGTGCGTCGCCGTCCTCGGCCGCTGCTCGACCACCAGCGCCTCGAAGTCCGCCGGGAGGGCGGGCAGCAGGTCCTCGGCGACGAACATCGCCCGGCGCTTGGCCGCGGACATCTGGCCGTGGAGCTCGGACGGCGCGTGCCCGACGACGAGCAGGTGCCCGCCCGGTGCTACCGCGGTGACCAGCCGACGGACGACGTCGGCCATGCCGGCGTCCGGCGGGTGCAGGAAGTGCGTCGTCACGAGGTCCCAGGTGCGCCCGCCCGCGTCGAAGGTCCGCGCGTCGACCTGCCACCAGTCGATGCGGTCCGCGACACCTGCGCCCTCGGCGTTGCGGGCCGCGCGCGCCAGCCCGGCCGCCGCGAAGTCGGCGCCCGTCACCTGCCATCCCTGCTGCGCGAGCCAGATGACGTCGCCGCCCTCACCGCAGCCGACGTCGAGCGCGGTGCCGGGCGTGAGGCCGCTGACCTCGGCGACGAGCTGGGCGTTGGGGCGTCCAGACCAGACGGGGGCCTCGCCCGTGTACCGCTTCTCCCAGCCTGACGGCTCGAAGACGTCGTCGTCGTCCGCGGGTGCGGGCTGGGTGGTGTGGCCGTGGTCGTGGTGCTGCTCGGTCATGGTGCGCCTCCTGGTGGGCTGTCGGGGCAGCGTCCACTCCCCGCAGCGGGATGCGCAAGTCTTGTTGCCGACCCGGCAACTACATGCGGGTGGTGCGGTCCCTCACGCCGCGGACGGAAGCCTGTCGCGGACGAGCTGCACGGCCCGCCCGGCGTTGAGGGTCCAGCCGACGCCGAACGCCCGGGGACCGACGAGCTCGCCCTCCGGATCCCAGTTCGCCGCCTTGATCCGGGACACGGTCGGCACGCGGAAGTCGTAGGGCACGACGCGCGCGACCACCCCGTGCCACGTGCGCTGGTCGGCGGGCAGGCGGAGCTCCCGGACGACGGCGACGACCGCGAGCACCACCGCGATGAGCCGGACGAGGCTCTGCGGCCCGCCGCGCTTGCGCTTCTTGGGGCCGCCTCGCGCGGTCTCGTGGTCGGCGGAGTCGTGGCGGGCGGGCGAACCGCTCGCGGCGCCGTCAGCCACGCCGTCCTCCCGCCGCTTGAGGCGCCGGGACAGCGCGAACGCCGCGATCGGTGCGGCGACTGCGGCTCCTGCGATCGGGTACGTCAACCGGCGGTCCATCACGAGCACCTGCCTTCGGGACGGGAGCGAGCTCTCGCTCCGATTGTCCGCCCGGGCGGCGTCGGTGTCAGGGCTTCGCGCCCCGGACCTGCCCGACTCCACCGTCAGGCGGCGAGCAGGCCGCACCGACGAGGCGCGGGCCCGGGCTACGCTCCGAGGAGGACGCCGACACGAGGGGGGCGACGTGGGGCTACGTCGGCTGGGCGAGGAGCTCGTCGAGAACGCGAGACGCCTGGTGAAGCACCCGCCGACCGTGCGCGAGATCATCGCGGCGACGATCTCCACCGCGCTCGACTTCTCGTCACCGAACGATCGGCCGCCACCTCGCAGGCCGGCCGCCGAGGACCGACGGGACGTGCCGCCCCCCGAGCTCCGCTGACGGAGAGACGCTGACGTCCGGGGGCGTCGGCGGCATCGGGACCGGTCTCGCTACGACGACGACACATCCTCCTCGATCGTCCACTCGTCCCCGTCGCACACCGGGGCGTCCCTCGTCGCGACGACGACGCCATCGGCGGTGGCGGCCTCGAGCACCCACTCGCGGCACGCGTCGCCACGGCCGAGGACGACATCCCTCGACGCGCCCGCGGGCACCGTCCGCAGGTGCTCGCCGCGGTGGCTGACCGTCAGCTCGGTCCCGCTCTCGTTGTGCACCGTCACGGTGAGTCGCGCGGGGTCGATGACGCATCCGGCGAGCGACGCTCCGGCGACGAGCACGAGCACCGCGACCGTCCCCCGGCGGCGCGTCACCGGTGACGTCCAGCGGCTCATGTCACGACGCTACCGGGCAGTCCGGGCACGGGTCCGGACCCGGGTCCGGATCAGGGCCGGGGTCGTACCTGGTGGAGCTCTCGAGGTACGCACCCTGGACGAGCAACCGACCGCGGGTCTGCAGCTGGATGATGTTGCTCCCGTCGGTCAACAGCTCGTCGGGGATCCGCAGGGTCGAGAGGTCGGGTGACACCCCCCAGTTCGGGCTTCGACCCCAGTAGCGGAACCGGCCGTCGTCGGGCGCCGGGTAACGGGTGTGGTCGACCTCGATCTCCGTCCCGTTGACGATCAGGGCCTCGGGCGCACCCCTGCTGTAGTCCTGCGAGTAGAGGTTCAGGGAGAAGTTCTGGCGTCCCTCGGACCGCGCGGGGCCGAGGTCGATCGCGAACGTCGCCCACGCCCCGGCGTCGAGCCAGCGGTCGAGGTCGTCGCCCGCGTTGATGCGGTGGTGCAGCAGGCTATGGCCCCGGTGCTCGACCTGCGTCGCGTACGACAGGTCCCTCACCCGCACCGTGTACCGCACCTCCAGGGCGGCCGCCTCCTCGCCCGACGGGTCGAAGAGCGTGGCCGACGCGAACGCCGCCGACGGCCGCGTGTGCGACACGATCAGGGTGGCCTGCGGGCAGGACAGGCTCAGGGTCACCTCGGTCAGGTCCGCGTGTGCGGGGGTGTTGACCATGTCCCGGTTGTCCCCCGGGTAGCACGCCTGCGGATAGGGCTCGATGAAGCGGATCTGCCCCCGCAGGTCCTCCTGCACCGCGTCCGTGCCGAGCGCCTCCACCTCGACGTCGAAGTGGACGCCGTCCGAGCCCGCCTCGCCCAGGAGGAGGTCCACGTACAGGGCGCCACCAGAGGCGAGCGTCGCCGTGTCCACGTAGGTCTCGCCGTACTCGAGCCTGAGCTCCTCCCGCCCGGGACGGTCGTCCGTCAGCAGCTCGGCCCAGACGCCGCTCTCCCAGGACGAGCGGAAGCTCTCCTCGATGGTGTAAGCGGCGCGGTGGTAGTCGGCGACCACGTCGGCCAGGGTCGTGTCGTGGTCCCTGCGCAGCAGGGCGTCGATGGCTCCGATCGCGACGGTGTCACCGTCGGTCTCGTCCCACACCTGCCGGATGACGTCCTCGCCGTACTCCTGCTCCAGGTGCTCGGCGAAGAGGAACGAGCCGTACTGGGGCTGGGTGTCGAGGTCCGAGAGCGGGCCGTGGAACGCGGTGAGGGCCACCGACGGGTCGCCCAGGTGGTCGGGCAGCAGGTTCGCGTAGTCGCCGAAGGCGTCGGCGAAGTGCTGGGACCCGGCCTGCGGCCACGACGCGCTCTGCTCCGCCTTGTGCGACGCCCACTCCGCGGTGGACTCGAGCCACCATCCGGTGCTCGTGTTGACCACCCCGGTGTAGTCCATGCCCAGGAACAGCAGGTTCACGTACTCGTACTGGTACTGGTGGAAGAGCTCGTGCCGAGCGAGGTACACGGGGGAGTCGAGGTCCACGAAGAAGGTGTTGATGAGCGGCGCCGAGAAGCCCGCGGGGAACTCCGAGACGGCGACCTTCTGGCGCGCCACCGGGAGGTAGCCGAGCTGGGTGTAGGCGTAGGTCGCCTGGTAGAAGGACTCGGCGACCGCATCGATGACGTCAGGGACGCCGTTCGGTCGGTCCACGCCGTCCTGGAAGCCGCCCAGGGAGACGTCCAGCGTGTCAGCCGCCTCGTCGGGGTCGAGGTCCGAGGGTGTGAACCAGAAGTCGGCGAGCGCAGTGATGTACCGGCACGCCATGACGTGTGCGGAGCCGCTGCCGACGCCGGGCACCGACCAGCGTGCCCCGCCGGTGTAGCACTCGACCTCGCCACGGCTCAGGGCCACGGGGCGCTCCGGCAGCGGCGGGAAGGGGATCCGGCTGAGCTCGGCCCCTTCGGCAGTGCGGAGGCCGGCGGACGGCTCGTCGTCGTCGGAGGCATCCGCGTCCGGCGCCGGCGTCTCCTCCTCCGGGGGTGCCTCGCCGTCGACGACCAGCGGCGGGCCCACCTCGATGTAGGTCTCCAGCGCCTGGTCGACCTCGGCCGGTGTGAGCGCGGCCTCGGGGAACTCGGTGCCGGGAGGGGCAAGGTAGTCGATCAGCTCGCGCTGCGTCGCGGGTTCCAGGGACTCGAGGTCCTGCAGCGCGAGCATCATCGGGACCGTCAGCTCGGCCGCCTCGTCCTGTCCCAGGTCCTCCTGGCGGTACTGAGCCGGCACGTGCTCGGGCTCGAACCACCGGTACACCGAGTGCTGCGCGTACTGCTCCGGCGTGATGACGCCCGCCTCCCGGTCTCGCTCGAGCCGCTGAGCCCCGGCGACCGCCTGCTCGACCGTGATCTCCACCGGCTCGCTGCTCTCCGAGCCCGCGGCGTCCGTCGCGACCGCGACGACGCTGTGAATGCCGTCGGCGACGGTGGTCGAGTCCCACAGGAGGGTGAACGGAGCGGCGAGCACGGAGCCCACCGGCTGGCCGTCCACCTGGAACGTCACCTCCTGCGGTGCCGCAGACCCGGTGACGCCCGCGGTCATCCGGACCTCTCCGCCGACGACGGCCCCCGCGGACGGCTCCTCGAGCACGACGGCGAGGGTGGGGGAGGCGGCCGGCGGTGCGACGAACTGCACGCGGACGTCGCGGTCGAGACGGATCCACCGTGCGGCGATCGATCCCTCGACTGCCGTACCGCGATCGACGTGCGCGGTGCCGTTCGGCACGTGCAGCACCGCGCGGATCTCGGAGTCGCGTGCGATCTGGAGCGCCGCGCGGCTCGCGGGCTGGGCGGCCTGAGCGTTGGTACCGAGCACGGTCAGGCGCACCGTCGCGTCCTCGGCAGGGCCGACCGACACCCCGCGGTCGAACGACGCGACCCCGACGACGACGACGGTCACGTCGGCGAGGGCGGTCACGGTGACGTCACGTGCCAGGGACGCCGTCGTGAAGACGTACTCGCCGCCCGTCAGGACCAGCGTCGCGTCCCGGGCCACGTCCAGGCTGCCGTAGAGGCCGGGGGCGAGCTCACTCCGGTCACCGGCGGCGACACGCACCTCCTGCGTGCCGACCTGCACCGACGGTGTGACCGGCATCGGGACGTCGACCGGGAGAGCGAGCGGACTCGTCGAGCCGCCGGTCACGGTGCCCCGGACGGTGCCGTCGTTGTGAGCGACGGACGCGAGGCTCACCCCCCGCTGCGCCTCGACGGTGTCCGCCGCGACCCGGACGCCCTGACCGGCGACGACGACGTCGCGCTCGAGCGCTGCCTCGGCTGCCACGGAGGTGAGGTACGGGCCCGTCGTCGAGGATCGGACGACGACGCTGCCGTCGTGGATCTGAGCCCCTCGGCCGATCGCGACGCCGAGCTCGGCCAGGAGGGCGACGGCCTCCGGCTCCGCAGCGGCGGTCCGGACACCGGGCGCCGCGGTCGCGCCCACCGCGGTCAGCAGCGAGACGAGCACCGCCCCGGCCGTGGTCGCGGCGGTGACCCGCCGGGACCGCCTCATCGTCGACGTCGCACTCATGCCGCCCCCTCAGGCCTGCCGATCGTGATCGTGGCGACCCTAGGGGCGGGGCTGGGGCCATCGGCCGGATGCGTCCGGATCTCACCCGAATGGCTGCGGATCCGGTGCCAGGCTCTGCGCCGTTCGTGTCGGCGGCGGCCTACCCGGCGTCGCGCACCACGGTCGCCGCGAGGGCCTCGGAACCCTGGGCGAGGAGGCTGACGTCCGCGCCGACGAGGACGAACGACGCCCCCGCGTCCACGTACTCCTGCGCCGCGGCGGGGTCGAACGCGTTGACGCCGACCGGCTTCCCGGCCGCGCGCACCGCGTCGAACGTCCGGTGGACCGCGGCGACGACGTCCGGGTGGCGCTGCTGGCCGAGCAGGCCCAGGGAAGCGGCCAGGTCGGACGGGCCCACGAACACGGCGTCGACGCCGTCGACGGCGGCGATCTCGGCGGCGGCCTCGACGCCCTCGGCCGTCTCGACCTGCACGCACAGCGACACGTGCTCGTCGGCGTCGGCGAGGTAGCCGTCCACCCGGTTCCAGCGCGCCGAGCGCGAGAGCGCCGAGCCGACGCCGCGCCGGCCGCGCGGCGGGTAGCGGACCGCCGCGACGGCCGCCCTGGCCTCGTCGGCCGAGGACACCATCGGGACCAGCACGTTCTGCGCGCCGAGGTCGAGCACCTGCTTGAGCACGACGACGTCGTCGGACGGCACGCGGACGACCGGGCTGATCGGGTAGGCCGCGACCGCCTGGAGCTGAGCCAGGACCGACTCGAGCCCGTTCGGGGAGTGCTCCATGTCGACGAGCAGCCAGTCGAGGCCGGACCCGGCGCAGATCTCCGCGACCAGCGGGCTGCCCGAGCACACCCACATCCCGGTGAGGGGTCGGCCGTCGGCCTCCTGCGCGGCGGCCAGGGCGTGGCGGAACGTCGGGCTCAGTCGAAGCGGCACGTGACGCTCCCCAGCTCGCGGTAGTCGGCCCGCACGGTGTCGCCGGGGTGCACCCACATCGGTCGCGTGAACGAGCCGGCCAGGACGATCTCGCCCGCCTCGAGCTGGTCGCCGTGCTGAGCGAGCTTGTCCGCGAGCCAGGCGACGCCGAGCGCCGGGTGCCCGAGCACGGCGCCCGCCACACCCGACTCCTCGATCTCGTCGCCGCGGTGCAGGAGCGCAGCGACCCAGCGCAGGTCGACGTCGTGCGGACCCACGCGGGTGTCGCCGACGACCATGCCGCCCATCGCCGCGTTGTCGCTGATGGTGTCGACGATCGTGCGGCCCTCGAGCGCGATGCGCGAGGACAGGATCTCCAGCGCGGGCACCACGTACTCGGTCGCGCGCAGCACGTCGTCGACCGTCGCCCCGGGCCCAACCGGCTCCGCGAGCCGGAACGCGAGCTCGACCTCGACCCGGACGTTCGAGAACCGCGCGTGCTCCACGGTGGCGCCGCTCTCGACGACCATGTCCTCGAAGATCGCGCCGTAGTCCGGCTCGTCGATGCCCGTCGCCGCCTGCATGACCTTCGACGTGAGGCCGATCTTGCGGCCGACCGGTCGGCGTCCGGAGGCGATCGCCCGACGCCGCCACTCGGCCTGCACCGCGTACGCGTCCCGGACCGTCATGCCGGGGTGGCGCGCAGTGAGGAGCGGGACCGTCGTGCGGTCGCGCTCGGCCGCCGCGAGCTCGTCGGCGATCGCCGCGATCGTCGTCGGCGGCAGCACGCCGGCGCCGCTCACCGCCGCACCCGCCGTCCCGCTCATCGTCCGCTCACAGCTGGTGGCCCAGCTTGTACTCGCCCTGCTTCCATGACGGCAGCGCCTCGGGCTCGTCGTCGGGCCGGGTGTAGGAGAAGCCGTCGGCGCCGATCGTCACCGCCATCTCGCTGCTCTCGGTGCGTGCGACGACCGGCTGCGGGTTGCCGTCGAGGTCGAGCACGAGCGACGCCTCGGTGTACCAGGACGGGACCACGGGGTTGCCCCACCAGTCGCGCCGCTGGTTGTCGTGCACGTCCCACGTCACCACCGGGTTGTCCGGGTCGCCGGTCCAGTAGTCCTGCGTGTAGACCTCGACGCGGTGGCCGTCGGGGTCGCGCACGTACAGGTAGAAGGCGTTCGAGACGCCGTGCCGGCCGGGGCCGCGCTCGATCCGGTCGGACAGCCGCAGGGCGCCGAGCTTGTCGCAGATCGCGATGATGTTGTGCTTCTCGTGGGTCGCGAACGCGACGTGGTGGAAGCGCGGCCCGTCCCCGCCCGTCATCGCGGTGTCGTGCACCGTCGGCTTGCGGCGCATCCACGCGGCGTACTGGGTGCCCGCCGCGTCCTGGATGTCCTCGGTGACCCGGAACCCCAGACCCTCCATGAACGCGACCGCGCGCGGGACGTCCGGCGTCACCTGGTTGAAGTGGTCGAGCCGCACGAGCGCGCCCGGGGTGTGGAGCTCGTAGCGCCACGCGAGCCGTTCGACGTGCTCGACGTGGTGGAAGAACTCCTGCGGGAACCCGAGCGGGTCCTGCACCCGCACGGTGTCGCCGAGGCCCCGGACGAACCCCTCCGGCCGGCGCTCCACGCGGCACCCGAGCTCGCCGTAGTACGCGGCCGCCCGGTCGACGTCCTCCGGCGCGCGCACGCGGTAGGACATCGCGGCGACCGCCGCGACCGGTCCCTGCCGCAGCACGAGGTTGTGGTGAATGAACTCCTCGAGGGTGCGCAGGTAGACGACGCCCTCGTGCTCCTCGGTCACCACGAGCCCGAGGACGTCGACGTAGAACGCGCGCGACGCCGCCAGGTCCGTGACGACGAGCTCGACCGACGCGCACCGCACGATGTCGGGGGGCGGCGACGACGGCGTCGGGATCCGGTCCGTCATCGCGCCGCCTTCCCGAACGTCGGCTGGTGCACGTCGCCGAGCGTCACGTGCACGGCCTGCTGGTGCGTGTAGAAGTTGATCGATCGGTAGCCGCCCTCGTGACCGAGCCCGGACGCCTTGACCCCGCCGAAGGGGGTGCGCAGGTCGCGGACGTTGTTGCTGTTGAGCCACACCATCCCCGCCTCGACCGCCTGGGAGAACGTGTGCGCGCGCCGCAGGTCGTTCGTCCACACGTAGGCCGCGAGCCCGTACCGCACGCCGTTGGCCAGGGCGAGGGCCTCGGCGTCGGTGTCGAACGGGGTGATCGCGACGACCGGGCCGAAGATCTCCTCCTGGAAGATCCGGGCGTCCGACGGGACGTCCGCGAAGACCGTGGGCGCGACGTAGTTGCCGTCGGGGAACCCCTCGGGCCGCCCACCGCCCGCGACGAGCCGCCCCTCGGAGCGCCCGATCTCGATGTAGCCCATGACCTTCGCGTAGTGCTCGGGGTGCACGAGAGCGCCGACCTCGGTGGCCGGCTCGTGCGGCGGCCCGACGACGACGCGCGCGGCCTGGGTCGCGTAGCGCTCGACGAACTCGTCGTAGATCTCGCGCTGGACGAGGATGCGGCTGCCGGCCGTGCAGCGCTCACCGTTGAGCGAGAACACCCCGAAGATCGTCGCGTCGATCGCCGCGTCGAGGTCGGCGTCGGCGAACACCACGGCGGGGGACTTGCCGCCGAGCTCCATCGACAGGCCCTTGAGGTGCGGGGCGGCGTTGGCGAAGATCAGCTGCCCCGTGCTGCTCTCGCCGGTGAACGAGAGGAGCGGCACGCCGGGGTGCCTGACCAGGGCGTCCCCGGCCTCCTCCCCGAGCCCGTGGACGAGGTTGAACACGCCGGGCGGCAGGCCCGCCTCCTCGAAGATGCCGGCCCACAGCGACGCCGACAGCGGCGTGAACTCGGCCGGCTTGAGCACGACCGTGTTCCCGGTGGCCAGTGCGGGGCCGAGCTTCCACGACTCGAGCATGAAGGGTGTGTTCCACGGCGTGATGAGCCCGGCGACGCCGATCGGCTTGCGGTTGACGTAGTTGAGCTGGCGTCCGGGCACCTTGAACGCGTCGTCGGCCTGGGCGACGACGAGGTCGGCGAAGAACCGGAAGTTCTCCGCGGCGCGCCGCGCCTGGCCCAGGGCCTGCGTGATCGGCAGACCGGAGTCGAAGCTCTCCAGCTCGGCCAGCCGCGCGTCGCGCGACTCGACGATGTCGGCGACGCGGTGCAGCACGCGCGACCGCTCCCGGGGGAGCATCCGCGGCCACGGGCCCTCGTCGAACGCGCGCCGGGCGGCGGCCACCGCGCGGTCGACGTCGGCGGCCTTGCCGGCCGCGGCGCGGACGTAGGTCGCGTTCGTGGTCGGGTCGAGGACCTCGAACGTCTCGCCGTCGAGCGAGTCGACGTGCTCCCCGCCGACGTAGTGCCGGATCCGGTCGGGCAGGTCGGCGGGCGCGTGCGGTGGGGGTGTGTGCTCGGGCCGGTCGCTGTGGTCGCTCACTGGTGCTCTCCCGGGTGCTCGTGGTCCAGGTACGCGGCGAGGGTGGCGGAGCGGTGCTCGCGCGCCGCGCGCTCGACGTCGCCCAGCGGGGCGCCGGCCTCGACGAGCCGGACGAGGTCGGTGTGCTCGCGCACCGACTGCCGCGCACGGTCGGGCACGAAGCTGAACGTCGAGTCCCGCAGGCGGTCGAGCCGGGCCCACTCGGTGGTGACCAGCTCGAGCACGCGCGGGTTGGGGCAGGGCGCGAAGAGGACGGCGTGGAACTCGCGGTTGAGCGCCGTGAAGGCGTGCGGGTCGAAGTCGTCGAGGGTGCCGACGAGCCGGTCGTTGATCTCGCGGGCGCGGCGCAGGTCGGCGGCCGTGAGGTGCGGTGCGGCGAGCGCGGTGGCGGCGCCCTCGAGCACCGCGAGCGTCTCCATGCTGTGCCGGTACTGCGAGTCGTCGATCATCGCGACGTGCGCGCCCACGTTGCGCTCGAACGTCACCAGCCCCTGGGCCTCGAGCCGCCGGATCGCCTCGCGCACGGGCACGACGCTCATGTCCAGCTCGTCGGCGATCGCCCCGAGCACGAGGCGGTAGCCCGGCGCGTACTCGCGCCGGGCGATCCGCTCGTGCAGCCAGTCGTAGGCGCGCTGCGACTTGGCCGGCTGCGGCTGCGGCGCGGCCTGCTCCGACGACGGCGTCGGCGCGGGAGGTGCCGTGCGG